>JAKSKP010000021.1 GCA_024401635.1 Bacteroidales bacterium | reverse complement strand
TGGAATTGCGTGCCAAAATCAAGACGTAAAATCAACCCTTTTTGGCATCAATACCAAAAAGGTCGGGACCCATCGTCTCGACCTTTTTTGCTCCTCAAGTAGGACTTGAACCTACGACCCCCTGATTAACAGTCAGGTGCTCTAACCAACTGAGCTATTGAGGAATTTTTCCCGTTTTTTGCTCCGGGATTGCAAAGGTACAACAATTATTTGATGTTCAAAATAATTTTTGAGATTTTTTGTTGTATCTTTGTGGTATGGATGTGAACTTGTTTTCGAGTATGGTTAAGGAACTCCTTGCCGATACCGGGGTGGCTGTCATTCCCGGTTTCGGACGCTTTGTCGTAGAAGACGTTCCTGCCTGCTTCTCGGACAGGGGATTCACTCTCAATCCACCATACAGAAGTGTCACATTCTCGCTTTCAAAGGACAGCGACAATGCCCTGGCCTCCATTTACGCTTCTTCGAACAATGTCGATTTGAGAAGGGCGGAGGAGATAGTCCGGGATTATGTGTCCGCCCTCAAGGCAGAACTTTCATCGTCAAGAACTGTAGTCCTGCCCTCATTCGGGCAGCTCCGGCAGGCCGGTCTGGGATGCATAGTTTTCGTTCCGGACGAAAGTCTTTCAATTTTTCCGCAGTTTGACCTTCTTTCACCTCTGTCTCTGAAGAGCCGCAATTTCACTGCTGCCGATGCTTCATCCGTTTCTGTCGTGCCCGAGACCCGGGATGTCCCTGCCGAGTCAGTTGCTCCGGGCCATTCCGGCGAACTGCCGAAGATTTGGACAGCCGTCATCGCCGTTGCCGTAGTGCTGGTAATGCTGCTGCTTGCCCTTGCGGTCCTCGGACGCCTTGCCCCGGATCTGATAGATCCTCTGCTGTATGATGCAGACCAGCTTGAAATCCTTCACAAGACGTTATGATTGAACTGGTATATCCCATTGGCACGACCGTGCCCGTACTTCCGATGGCCACTTCAGTGCATCCCGCCAGAAAAAAGAAGGGGGAGCGTCAGGAATTGTTCCCCGTAATACAGGAAAACGGCCTGGTCACGGCTATGGCGGACAGGGCATATTGCCACAGCGGAAGCCATTTGCTGCATCCTGTGGTCCATCTCCATATCATAGACAGGTCCGAGCGTATTTATCTCCAGAAACGTTCAATGAAGAAGGATATACAGCCGGGACGCTGGGATACCTCCGTCGGCGGGCACGTAATATACGGGGAGAGCCTGATGGAAGCCTTGTACCGTGAGGCTGACGAAGAACTCGGCCTCAAGGATTTCAACCCGATTTATCTCAAATCATACAGGTACGACACGGATAAGGATTCGGAATTCGTAAATGTTTTCGCCACTATTGGGGCATACAATCCCGTGCCGGACAGAGATGAGGTGACGGACGGCCGCTGGTGGGATATCGCGGAAATAGATAAGTGCCTGACTTCCGGCGTTTTCACCGACAATTTCTCGTCAGAATTCAAAACTATCAGAAACCAATTGCTCGCACTCCTTTGAAATGATTCCTGAACTGCCTCTAAACGTCGTTGTAGTCGACAACCATACTTCGGACGAGTTGTACAAGTTCGTCTCGGACCAGCTTTCACGGTGGAAACTTGCAAGCGACAACTTCAGGGCATTGAAAAAGATCAGTACGAGGACCATGGAGGTGAACGGCCTTCGTGTCGACGTCCAGTTCAATCCGGCCAGGGCCATATCCAGCAAGGCCAGAACTGACGAGGCCGGTCTGAATTCCAGACCGTGTTTCCTTTGCCGGTCCAACAGGCCTGCGGAGCAGCTGTTTCTGGACTTCGAAGGAACAAAAGGGAAGAAATACCATATCCTGACGAATCCCTTTCCCGTTTTTCAGAATCATCTTGTAATTGCGGCGGACCGTCATATCCCGCAATCGATATGGCACCGTTATGTGGATTTGCTCATACTGGCCAAACGCTATGAGGGCTTCACCTGGATATACAACGGTCCCAAGTGCGGCGCATCCGCTCCCGACCATCTTCACTTCCAGGCTTTTCCGTCAGACATTCTTCCTCTGGAGAAGGACGTGAGGGCGGGACACGCTATGGAATATATCACCTGCGTACAGGATGCATCCCTGTACCGTTATATGCATTTCGCCAAGGGAATATTCGTGATTGACGGTACAACTTCGAAATCGGTTGCAAAAATGCTGTACAGGCTCTTGGATTGCGTTCCGGTGCCGGAGGGTGACACTGAGCCGCGATTCAACCTGTTCACCTTCCACAGCGAAGGTCATTACATATCCATAGTCGTGCTCAGGACGGAACACAGATCTTCACATTATACTTCGGCCGATCCCTCGCGCCATCTTTATATGAGTCCCGGTTGCGTGGACGTAGGAGGAGTGCTGATAACAGTGGAACGTGAAGACTATGAGAAACTTACCCCTGAACTGCTAGGGGATATGATAGGGGAGGTCACCATAAGCGCGGAGACTGAAGACCTGATATTGAAAAGGCTTACCAGGACTCAGCCGCTTATGGAAGTCAACATAATGGCGTCGCAGGAGATTGTGTTCGAGATCATATCGGACGGAGCCGGTCTGAGGACGGCACGTTATCAGGACGGCCGTATCGAATACGGAGGCATTCTTTACGACGAACTTTTCTTCGAGGCGAAAACTCTGTCCACGATGTTCGCAGATACTTCGTTCATTCTCAAGAACAGAAAATACGCCGGCTCGTTGAGGATTACTGTCTCGGATGGCAAATTGTTGGCTACTAACATTATAGGTATTGAAGATTATCTTTTGAGCGTGATGACGGCGGAACTGTCTGTCTCGTGCGAAGAACCCGATTTTCTCGAGGAACGCACCATTGCTGTACGCTCCGCTCTGATGAGTTCGCTGCGTGAAGAATCACCTCAGAATTATTATGGCCTGACAATGCCGGTCGACGGGAATGTCCGCAGTGCGGTCGACAGAACCTGGGGGAGGATTTCAGTAAATGAATCTCAGGCTTGTGACCTTTGATTATTTATTTGTATCTTTGTAAGTTAATTGCTAAAAATATACAGAATATGCGCTTAAATAAAATTTTAGCCATAATACTAGGGCTGTCAGTCTTTTTTTCCGCCAATGCGCAGAGTGCCGCTGAAATTGCCGCCGCCAAGTCCATGGCACGTTCGTACGGCTATTCCGATGCGGAAATTGACAATCTGATCAACCATCGCGGAGTAGGTGGTTCGACCGGTAATGCCGGACGTACTGAAACTACAACGGAAAGGGCAGCAGATCAGCCAACGGCGCTTGTCGTAGCGCCTACATATGAGCCCGCAACAGAGGCCATTATAACTCCTGCCGAAAAGCCTGTAGCGGATAAGCCGGTCGAGAAGGTTGTTGCCTCATATCATGCATCCATATTTGATAATGATGGCGAAATCTTCGGCCACAGTTATTTTGTTTCCAAGAGTCTTGGCGTGATCCCCACTTACAATGCGCCTGCTCCCGCCAGTTACATACTCGGTCCAGGCGATGAGGTTGTTATTGATATCTGGGGTGCCACGGTTTCCAATGTGGTGACGACAATAGAAGTCGATGGCAGCATTATTATGCAGGATTTGGGCCCTGTATATATTTCAGGAATGAATCTTTCCAGTGCCCAGACATATCTCAAGGAGCAACTTTCCCGCATCTATTCAGGATTGCATGATGGAGGCGACACTTTTCTTCGGTTGTCAATCAACAAGATAAAGGGTGTGTCGGTCAGTGTTTCCGGTGAGGTCGAAGTTCCCGGAGTTTATACTATTCCTTCACTTTCTTCCATCAGCTCGGCACTTTTCATGGCGGGAGGCGTGCGCGGAAATGCATCCGTGAGGAATATCTCTGTTTATCGTCATGGAGCCAAGGTTGCTGTATTCGATCTTTATGAACTCATTTTTGATGGAAAACTCAACGAGAATCTCCGTCTTCAGGATGGGGATGTCATCTATGTTCCTTCTTATACCTCAGTCATTAGTGTTCGGGGCTCCGTCGTTCAGCCGATGAAATATGAGATACGTGACGGAGAAACTGTCAAGGACGTGCTTAAGTTCGCCCAAGGCTTCACCTCCTACGCCCGCAAGGATGCAGTCAACGTTTCGCGTCGCGGTCCCTTTGGAGGCAGTTCAGTGGACGTTGCCAAGGAACAGTTCGGCAGTTATAAGTTGCAGGACGGCGACGTTGTGAGCGTCAATGTCTATTCGGCTCCCAATATCAACCGTGTTACCATTCAGGGACCTGTACGTTTCCCCGGAGCCTACGCGATTGGCGGATCGATCAATGACGTTGCATCATTGGTCAAAGCGGCAGGCGGTCTCATCGAAGGTGCATTTACAGGTCGTGGGCAGATCAACAGGCTTGATGATGAACTTAAACCCAGTTTCGTTACATTCAACCTTGAAGACATAATGAACGGCAAGGTGGTCGTCAATCTGAAAAGGGAGGATGTAGTGAATCTGTTTGCCAGCAAGGATTTTCTCGAAATGTTCAACGTTTCCATTGAAGGCCACGTCAACAATCCCGGTTCCTTCACATACAAGGAAGGAATGACGGTCCTGGATCTTATATTGATGGCCAAGGGTGTGCGTGAGGATGTCTTTCTTGAAAGGGGTCACATACGCAGGCTTTCCCACGAAGGGTATCGTGAGCTTGTCACATTCAACTTGAAGGATGTGCTTGACGCGAATGTTTCCATACCTCTGATGAGAAACGATGAAGTGCATGTCTATAGCCGTGCCGAATTCCTGGAGAGTGCATTCACTGTCGTGGACGGTCAGGTAAACAATCCCGGGAAGATGGTATATCATAAGGGAATGACGCTCAAGGACGCTATAATCATGGCTGGAGGGTTTACCAATGGTGCTGACCTGCGCAATGTTGAGGTAGCAAGACGTGGAGGCCGTGAGAGGGGAACTGTAGACACTTATGATTTCGAAAATGATCCGGAAACTGCGGACAATGTAATCATCACTCCCTATGATATAATTTCGGTACGTAAGCTGACTTATTACAACTCACAGACAACCGTAATAGTGGAGGGTGAAGTTATTTCTCCCGGTCATTATACTATTGCAAAATCTGAAATCAGGCTGTCTGACGTAATGAGAAGAGCCGGAGGTTTCACAGAAGAGGCCTATCCTCATGGAGCTCGTCTGACCAGGGTTCTGACAGAAGAGGAAAAGGAACGTCAGGCCGTGGCCGTGATGATTGCCAGCAAGAATATGAAGAAGGATTCCCTCGCGGTTGATACGCTTGCAGACCGTTTCTTCATCGGTATCGACCTTGAGAAGGCGATGGCTAATCCGGGGTCGATGGAGGATATCCTTCTCCGTGACGGTGACATTATAGAGGTTCCTACAATGAATAATACGGTCAAGGTTTCAGGTGGTGTATTTTACCCCAACACCGTTACATTCGACCCGTCTATGCCTTGGAAGGACTATATACGTCGCGCGGGTGGTTTTACCAAACTTGCCCGACGCGGCAAAACTTACGCCGTATATATGAACGGCGATGTGAGCGTAGGTGGCAAGATCAAACCGGAACCTGGTATGGAACTGGTCGTTCCCGAGCGCAAGGAATCCGAAGACAGAAGGTTGTCTCCGGCGGAAATCGCTTCTCTAGCTACTTCGGCGACGTCAGTGGCTACCCTTGTAACTACACTTATCAGACTGTTCTAAAGACGTAACCATATGAACGAGAAAATAAACAATGTTCCTATAGAGGAAGAGGGCATAGATTACAAGGCCATCCTGATGCGTTTCTGGGCAAAACGGAAATATATTCTGTATGTATGCGGAGCTTTCGCTGCTCTTGGCCTTCTGGTAGCCATTTTCCAGCGTCCTGTATATACTTCGACCTGCACATTCGTGCCCCTCAGTTCTTCTTCCAAGGCATCAACCAGTTCTTTGTCTTCTCTGGCAGCGATGGCGGGAATCAACCTCGGGGATATGAGTGCGGGGGAGTCGCTGTCTCCTCTTATTTATCCTCAGATTCTGGGAAGTGTGGAGTTCAACAAGGAACTCATGAGGGTCCCGCTTCATTTCGAGGATTATGACGAGCCGGTTTCTTTGTATGATCTTGCGACCGACCCCCAATATCGCAGGTTTACCGTCGGCGGAGTCTTCAAACTCATAAAGAAATATACCATTGGCCTTCCTTTCGTGATACTCAATGCAATACGCGGTGAACAGCCGGATATCGTTGTTTCGGGTGGCGAAGAGAAAAAGATAAGTGCCTTCACGAAAGATGAGTACAAGGTGTATGAGTCACTTTCGAAAATGCTCTCATTGACTGTCGAGAAAAAAGACGGCTATCTGACCCTCAGCGCAAAATCATCGGAGGCGCTTGTAGCTGCCGAGTTGTGTCAGGGAGCCTTGAATCTGATGCAGAAATACATATCGGATTTCAAGCATAATCAGGCGAAGGACAATCTTGCCTATCTTCAGGCCAGAAGCAATGAGACCAGGGATGTCTATATCGCCAAGCAGATGGAACTCGCACAGTATGTTGACTCCAACAGGGGCGCTCAGACGGCGACATCCGAGACTCGTCGTGAACAGCTCTCCTCAGAATACAATCTGGCATTCGCCCTGTATACGGAGGTTTCCAAACAATTGCTTCAGGCAGAACTTAAAGTGAAGAATGACACTCCGGTATTATCTGCCGTGAAACCGGTAGATGTCCCGATGAAAAAGAGCAACAGCCGTATGAAAACCCTGTTCGTGTGGGTCTTCTTTGGGATTGTTGTCTCACTCGGTTCCGTTCTCGGTCTGGACTGGCTCAAGAAGCATGAGGTGAAATATCCCTTCAGCAAACCGGCAAGGCTCAAGTCCTTCTATGAGGAGTGGGAATAGAATTCCTGTGAAACAATTTCAAAAAACAGGTTCTGATATTATGAAAATTAATCCTGAACTTAAATTGCGTACCATTGTGGGTGAATCGGTTGTTCTGATGAATTCCGAGGGCTCACGTGACATGTCCAAGATAATGGCCCTCAATTCCACGTCAAAGTTCCTGTGGGAAAAGCTTTTCGGCAAGGACTTCACCTTGGAGGATGTCGTGAATCTGCTTCTTGATGCATATGACGTGGACAGGGAGAGAGCGGAGGAGGATGCCGGGAAATGGGTTGAGCAGCTTACCGAACTCAAAGTGATTCAATGAAACGTTCCGAGGATACAGCGGATGTCCTGAAGATTCCCAACGATGCCTTTTTCCTGGAGCTGAGGGATATCCTTGCGGCAGGCGAGAGCGTAACGATAAGAGCCACAGGGAGGAGTATGACTCCCACATTCAGGGATGCCGTCGACAAGGTGACCATATCCTCCTGTAATCCCAATGACATTGCGGTCGGCGATGTCGTCCTTTTCGACAGGGGGGACACCATATGTCTGCACAGGGTGATTGAAGTCGACGGCCGGCGTCTGACTATACGCGGTGACGGCAATTCGCATTCGGCTCTGGAATATGCAGATGCCGACAAGGTGATAGGCAGGGTTATTGCCGGCACAATGAAGGGGGGCGTTCCTTTCACAATTGACGATGAGAAGTGGAGACGCAATACGAGGCTTGTTTTAAGATATCACCTTCCGGTTTCGCTTTGTCACAGGGCGGCAGTCCTCCTGAAAGCCTATCCGTTTTCCCTTCTGGCTCTGGCGCTTCTTCTATTCCTTTCCTTCTTCAATCCCGGAGATACGGAGGCCTCCAAGTTCGAATATGCAGACAAAATCGCTCATCTTATAATGTATTGCGGGTTGTCGTCCGTTTTCTGGTTCGAGTGGTTCAGACGACACTTGCCTGGCAGAAAGACGGTTTTCAGAGGGCTTGTTTTCTGTTTTGTTTTTCCGCTTGTGCTCAGCGGAATAATAGAACTCTGCCAGGAATACCTTGTGTCATATCGCGGTGGGGAATGGCTGGACTTCCTTGCCAACGCCACCGGATGCCTGCTTGGCGTGATGGTGACTTTTGTCTTTACCATACCCTTCATCAGAAGGTTCAAACTACGTAAAGTTTATGGAAAGTAGATTTATGAGATATCTTGCGCCCGTGCTGATCGGCATACTTGTTTCGGCATCATCGCTGGGCGCGGCACCAAAGGTGAAGGTTGGCCTTGAAGTCCTGCGCGACATTGATTTCGCTCCACTGAAGGGCAAGCGCGTGGGTCTTGTGACGAACCCTTCCGGTGTAGACCACAACCTGAAAAGCACCATCGAGATCCTTTATGAGGCTCCTGAGGTTAATCTTGTGGCATTGTACGGACCAGAACACGGGGTGAGGGGAGACGTCTATGCAGGAGGCCACGTCGCGGACTATGTCGATCCAGTCACCGGACTTACGGTCCATTCTCTCTATGGTCCGACCCGCAAGCCCACGGCGAAAATGCTGGAAGGCATAGACGTGATGGTGTATGACATACAGGATGTCGGCGTCCGCTGTTATACTTTCATCAGTACGCTCGGCCTGGTTATGGAAGCCTGCTCGGCCCTTGACATAGAGGTCATGGTCCTGGACAGGCCCAATCCTCTCGGCGGTAACAAGATAGAGGGCTGCTATGTGGAACAGCCATTCAACTCATTCGTCAGCCAATACCGAATACCGTTGATATACGGTCTAACGCCGGGTGAACTTGCCACCCTGATAAACGAGGAAGGTCTCAACTGCGGTCAGCTTGGGAATCAGAAACCGGTGAAGTGCCGGCTTACGGTAATCCCCATGCAGGGATGGACAAGGGATATGACCTATGAGAGCACAGGCCTGCCGTGGGTGCTGCCTTCTCCGAACATCCCTTACGCGTACACGCCGGTGAATTACGCTTCCGCCGGGTTGTGCGGGGAGATATACAATTATCTTCAGGTGGGTTTGTCCTACACCCTTCCGTTCCAGGCATTCGCAGCCACCTGGATAGATCCTGTGGCGCTTCTGAAGGAACTGCAGTCCTACAATCTTCCCGGTGTCGCCTTCCGTCCCATCCATTACCGTCCGTTTGCCGGCTCCCAGGCCGGCAAGCTCGTGGCCGGTGTGCAGGTGTTTTTCACGGATTATGAGGCAGCCAGGCTGTCGGAAGTTCAGTTCTATGTGATGCAGGCTCTTGCAGGTCTGTATCCCGACCATCTGCCTTTCGGTCCTGACGAAAAGATAGGACTGTTCAACAAGGTCTGCGGCACTGACTATATCAGAAACATTTTTTCTCAGAACTATCGGGTTTCCGATATACTGGAATACTGGCGTAAGGACGAGGATGACTTCCGCATACTTTCAAGTAGATATCATATTTATTGACGCTGAAAGCCTTGCCTTATGGAAATCCTTGAAGTATTTGCCATAATCGCCGCGGTCGCAGGGATAATCGGGAGTGTTCTTCCCGGTCTTCCCGGGCCTCCTGTCAGTTGGGTGGGTATCCTTCTTCTTTTCCTGAACGGGAATGATGTCAGCCTGACCTCATTGCTCGTCTGGCTTGGTGTCGTTGCCGTCGTCACCGTTCTGGATTATGTGATTCCTTCCAAGTTCACAAGTCTGGCCGGAGGGCACAAAGCCGCCTCGACCGGAGCTCTGCTCGGTCTTCTTGCCGGCATATTCTTCACCCCCGTCGGTATGCTGACGGGATGTCTTGCCGGAGCGTTCATCGGGGAACTGATTGCCACTGATGCTGGCCTTGGAACTGCCTTGAAAGCCGCACTGGGGGCCTTCGTGGGCTTCATCCTTTCAACGGGAATGAAAATAGCCGTATCAGGAATAATGGCTTACATCATTGTGGCGAAAATCATCTGACGGGGATTACTCTTTGGGCATCAATATCCAGCAGATGATGTAAGCGAGCAGGCCGATGCCGCATACGCCATCAATCATATTGCAAATATATGAATTTATGTTTACTTTTGTTTGAAACTGATACAAATTCGAATCGATGAAAAAAATCAACATTCTGGCTATCTCCGGACTGCTTGTCCTGACAGCCTGCACAGGAAACGGCGTCATATATTCCAATAAGGAATTCACCTGGACAAAGGACGCTTTCATACAGGATACGGTGAAAGCGTATGCTCCTGATGCATATACACTTGTCTCCAATTATCCTGTTACGGAATTTGATGGAGGGGAGTGGCATCTGGAGAAGGACCTTTCAGGTCAGCCCGTGTATTCGGCTCCGACAAAGCTTGAGGAAGCAGTCTTCAATCTTTCTCTGGAAGAGTCGATCAAGGCTGTAGAGCCCGATTCCACCCTGCGCACCGGCGTAAGGTGGGGAGGCGTATGGACCAGGGATGTGAGCTACAGTACGATACTCGGAATATCAGCCGTTCAGACCGAGGCCGCCAAGAAGAGCCTTATGGCCAAGGTCGACAGGCTGGGCAGAATTATCCAGGACACTGGGACGGGTGGAAGCTGGCCCTGCTCCACCGACAGGATGATATGGACCGTCGCCGCCTATGAATTATACAAATTCACCGGAGACGAGAACTGGAAGGCAGCGATATATCCTGTCATCAAACGTTCTCTGGAAGATGACTGGGCTACGGTTTTCGATACTGCGACCGGCCTTGTAAGAGGAGAGTCATCCTATCTGGACTGGAGACAGCAGGAATATCCCTTGTGGATGAAGGCCGCTGACATATATCAGAGCGAGAATCTCGGCACGGAATGCGTACATTATGCTGCCTGGGACATACTTGCCAGACTTGAAGGCGAACTCGGGGACGAAGCGACAGCCTCCGGGTACAGGCAGGTGGCCGACGGGATAAAGGATGCCATCAACGAAAACCTCTGGGTGCCCGAAAGAGGCTGGTACGCCCAGTATCTCTACGGCAGGAAATACCCTGTAAGGTCCGACAGATTCGAGACTCTCGGCGAGGCCCTTGCCATATTGCTCGGCATCTGTCCCGAATCCGAAATCGCGCCGATGGTGCGGAAGGCTCCCTGCGAGGACTTCGGCACTCCCTGCTTCTATCCTCAGATCAAAGGCATACCTCCGTATCACAACGACGCGATGTGGCCATTCGTCCAGGGCTACTGGAACAGGGCCGCGGCCAAGGCCGGAAATCCTGACGCCGTACTCCACGGCATAGCCTGCATATACAGGATGGCTGCATTCTTCCTTACCAACAAGGAAAACGTTGTCATTTACAACGGGCATTGCGAAGGCACGCAGGTCAACTCCTCACGTCAGTTGTGGAGCATAGCCGGGTCCTTGAGCTCCGTTCTGAACATTCTCATCGGTATGGAATTCGTCGAGAACGGCATAGCTTTCCATCCGGTGGTTCCCTCCCAGCTGGCCGGCACCAGGAAACTTTCGCAGTTCAGGTGGAGGAAAGCCGTTCTTGACATAACCGTAAGCGGCTATGGCGCCGGAATCAGGAACTTCAGCATAGACGGCACCGTCTGCGATGCCTTCTTCCCCGATACTCTCGAGGGTAACCACAGCATAGAGATAACCCTTGACGGACAGTTCCCTTCAGGCGGCATCAATATGGTTCCCAATGCATATGCTCCAAGCACGCCTGTTCCCGACAAGGTCTTCGGCTCATCCAGGGGCAGACATTTCAACTGGGCCTCCGATGCCGACACCTATGTCGTGCTCCGTAACGGTGTGCCCGTGGACACCACTTCCGTCGGTACGTACAAAGTGGACTGCGATGGTGAATACCAGGTCATCGCCGTCGGCTCTGACGGTTGGAGATCCTTTGCCAGTGAACCTATCGACTATCAGAGTGATGAGATTGCCGCGAAAATCGGGGTTTATACCACGAAGACCGCCTGCAGCAGGATAAGGCTCAATGTGAACGTCCCTTCCGCGGGCATATGGTTCGCTGACTTCCTCTACAACAATCCGCAGGATGATTTCGAGCACAACAACAAGTGCTGCAACAGGACAGTCTACGTGAACGGTGAAAAGGCCGGACTTGCCGTGTTCCCTCAGGTCGGCAAAGGCTTGAAGGACCTTCTGCTGAGGTCAAGCGTACTGAAGCTCAATCTCAAGGAAGGACAGAACACGATAGAGCTTGTCTATGGCCCTGAGAACGAGAATATGAACATAGATGTCAACGAATGCTATATCGACAGCATCAGGCTTACACAGGAAAAACAATAACTCAAAAAAATATGAAACCTACACTTTTAGTACTTGCTGCCGGAATGGGAAGCCGTTACGGCGGTTTGAAACAGATGGACGGCCTCGGCCCCGGAGGAGAAACGATTATTGACTATTCCATACACGACGCCGTGGAAGCCGGCTTCGGCAAGGTTGTCTATATCGTAAGGGAATACTTCAAGGATCAGATGCAGGCTCATTGCCGCGAGAAATACGGCAAGGTGAAATGTCTGGACGGTTCGCCTCTCGAGTTCGTGTTCGTAACTCAGGAGCTCAACAAGATACCCTCCGGATATGCCGTGAATCCGGATCGTGAAAAGCCCTGGGGCACAGCCCATGCCGTGCTTATGGCCAAGGATGTGATCAATGAACCCTTCGCCGTCATCAACGGTGATGACTATTACGGCAAGGAATCCTTCAAGGTGCTCGGTGACTTCCTCAGGTCTGTCGAAGGCAGGAAAGGATGCTACAGCCTGGTAGGTTTCCAGCTTGACCATACCCTCAGCGAGAGCGGGGGAGTTTCACGCGGAATATGCGAGAGCGACGCGAACGGAATGCTTACCAAGGTGGAGGAGTGCCACAATATAGTCAGGGAAGCGGATGGAAAGTGCTACGGTGACAACAGCGTAACAGGTGCAGTACATCAGGAATTCGATTCCAAGGCTCCCGCATCAATGAATATGTGGGGGTTCACGCCCGACTATTTCGCCTTCAGCGAGGAGGTGTTCAAGGATTTCCTTGCACAGAACGGCACCGAGCTCAAGAAAGAGTTCTACATCCCCTTCGCAGTCGACTGCCTTATCAGGAAAGGCCTTGCCACCTGTGAAGTGCTTCATACGCCATCACACTGGTTCGGAGTAACCTTCAAGGAGGATCGCCCCGGTGTGGTTGCTAAATTCAGGGAGTTTGCCGACAAGGGCATATATCCCAATCCGCTTTACAAATAAGGAAACCGTAGGATAGCTTATTCCAGCTTCACGCCGGCGCTGTCAGCTACCTCATACTGCAGGAGGGAAAATGCTGACAGCTCGGCTATCTTGACCTTGCAGCTGTATTTCTTCTCCCACTTGCGTACGATTGAAGGACGCATGAGCGTTCCGCGCGTGAGGTAGGCTCCGAGAATGGGATTCACCTTGATGGTGAAATTGCGCAGGCCGTTCTCCGTCACGAAGAATGCCATCTCCCTTTCTATTTTCTCGTCAATGAGTATGCTTGCAGTGATTTTGCCCGTGCCGTTGCAGCAGGGGCATACCTCTATGGTGGATATCTCAGTTGCCGGGCGTACCCTCTGGCGTGTAATCTGCATCAGACCGAACTTGGTGAGCGGCAGCACGTTGTGCTTGGCCCTGTCGTTCTTCATCAGTTCCACCATATAGTTGTACAGGAGAGTCCTGTGCTCGGCATCGTCCATATCGATGAAATCGACTATGACTATGCCTCCCATATCCCTCAGGCGCATCTGACGGGCAATTTCTTCGGCGGCATAGCAATTGACGTCGTAGGTATTCTGCTCCTGTTCCTTGTTCTGGCCGCGAATCCCGGAGTTTACGTCCACCACGTGCAGGGCCTCGGTGTGCTCTATGACAAGATAGGCTCCCTGCTTCAGGGTAACCACCTTGCCGAATGAGCTCTTGATCTGACGTGTGACTTCGAAATGGTCGAATATGGGTTCGCGTCCGGTGTACAGCTTGACTATCTTCTCCTGCTCGGGAGAGATGAGGGCGACGTACTTGCTGATCTCTTCATAGACGGTCTTGTCATTGACATAGACGTTGGTGAAACTGTCGTTGAGCAGGTCGCGCAGTATGGTCGTGGTCTTGCTGTATTCGTTGAAAAGCAGTTTGACGCCTTTTCCTGCAGCAATTTTCTTCCACGATTCTTCCCATTTTCCTATCAGGGAAATGAGCTCGTTGTCAAGTATGGAGGCAGACTTGCCTTCGGCCGCCGTGCGTATGATGGCTCCGTAATTCGGAGGCAGGATGGCGCGCACAATGGATTCGAGGCGCCGCCTTTCTTCGTTTGACTGTATCTTCTGGGATACACTTACCTTCTCGGCGAAGGGGAGAAGCACCACGTTGCGTCCAGCCAGGGAAATCTCCGCCGTAAGACGGCTGCCCTTGGTGCTGATCGGCTCCTTCTCAATCTGCACTATCAGGGTCTGACCTACGGACAAGACATTCTCGATCCTGCCCTCCTTTTCGAGAGCGGGACCTATCTTGATGTCTTCATACAGGCGTTTCGCGTCGGTATTGGAATTCAACTTCCTGACGAACTGGTCGAAGGAGTTGAAATACAAACCAAGATCCAGATAGTGTACAAATGCTTCCTTGGTATCACCAATATCAACGAAGGCAGCGTTCAGGGAAGGGAGTATTTTCTTGACTTTGCCAAGATAAACGTCTCCTACTCCGCAACTTCTGCCTCCGGTTGATTCTTTGCTGTACTCTATGAGGCGGTGGTTTTCCAGTAATGCGATTGCGACTTCCGTCGCTTCGACATCAACTATAAGATCTTTTACTGCCTCAGATTCCATTCAGAAGAGATTATTTCTTCTTGTGTCTGTTCTTGCGTAAACGTTTTTTGCGTTTATGCGTAGCCATTTTGTGGCGTTTATGTTTCTTACCGTTAGGCATGGCTTGAGTTATTTTTTAATTGTGAATGCCTTTGAAGGTTTGAATGCGGGTACCTTGTGAGCGGGAATGGTGATGGTTGTACCCTTGGTGATGTTGCGTGCAGCCTTCTGTGCGCGTTTCTTTACGATGAAGGAACCGAAACCACGGAGGTAAACGGCTTCCTCTTTGCTCACTGATTTCTTGATGCTTTCGATAGCGGCCTCAACGACGCTGGTAACAACAACTTTCTCAATGCCGGTCGCTTTTGCAACTTCGTTTACGATGTCAGCTTTAGTCATAATTGTATGTTTCTAATATTTAACAATTTCCAGATTGGCTTGCAAAGTTAGCAATCTTTTTGCAAATAGCAAATATCAAAGTTAATTTATATGGCACGGAGATTGACCATATATCATATTTGTAAATGAAAAGGGTGAATTGTGCCAAATTGGCAGTATATTTGTGAAATATTATGACAGAAATGAAAGATATTACGAGTTTTTTGTCCTCAATGGGACCTGACGTCAGCATAATCCCTGTGGTGCAGGGCGCCGAGGCTGTGAAGCTGGATGACAGCCAGCTTCCTGACACTCTTCCCGTGCTTGCGCTCAGGAATGCCGTTATCTTCCCGGGGACCGTGTTCCCCATAACCATTGGCAGGCCCAAGAGCATCAAGCTGATAGAGGATGCGCAGAAATACGACAGGTTCATAGGGGCGGTCCCGCAGCTGGACGCTGTTGTGGAGGAGCCTCAGGCCGAGGACCTCTTCAAGTTCGGAACTGTGGCCAAAGTGCTGAAGACCATAGATATGCCGGATGGCACAATCACTGCAATACTGCAGGGCTACAAGCGTTTCGAGCTCCTGAGCATCATACGTTACAATCCATATATGGTGGGTATAGCGTCATATCCCTATGACGTTGAAACGGACTCTTCCGACAATGCCGTGAAGATGCTTGCCAAATCCATCAAGGAGAAGGCCGGCTCGGTGATACGTATGAGTTCCTTTGCTCCAAAGGAGGCCGCCGACGCCCTCAAGGGAATAGACGACTTCTCCTTCCTTGTCAATTTCGTGGCGACGACAGTGGAGGTCGAGAATTTCACCGAGAGGATGGAGCTGCTCCAGTACGGTGACATCAAGACCCGGGGCATGAAACTGCTCGGTGTACTCGATACACAGATACAGTTGCTGAAGATAAAGCAGGACATAAATAATAAGGTGAAGAGCGAGATTGACCAGCAGCAGAGGGAATATTACCTCAACAATCAGCTCAAGACCATACAGGAAGAACTCGGAATGGACGATGAGATGGAGTTCGAGCAGCTTCGCGACCGTGCGGTCCAGAAGAACTGGCCGGACGAGGTTAACGCCATTTTCGAGAAGGAGATGGCGAAGCTGGAGCGCTTCAATCCCACTTCTCCCGACTACAGCAACCAGTACAATTTCATAGAATTCATGCTGGATCTGCCCTGGGGGGATATGAGCGTGGACAATCTCGACCTCAAGCATGCCCAGAGGGTCCTTGACAATGACCATTATGGCCTGGACAAGGTCAAGGAGCGTATCATAGAGTATCTGGCCGTATTGAAGCTCAAGGGAAATATGAAATCTCCCATACTCTGCCTGTGGGGCCCTCCCGGCGTGGGCAAGACCTCGCTGGGCAAGAGCATAGCCAGGGCTCTGGGCCGCAAATACCAGAGGATATCCCTGGGCGGCCTGCACGACGAGAGCGAGATCAGGGGCCACAGGAAGACCTACATAGGCGCTTTGCCCGGACGAATACTCAACGCCCTCAACAAGGCCGGTACGTCCAATCCTGTAATAGTGCTTGATGAGATAGACAAGGTGGGACAGGATTTCAAGGGAGATCCTTCATCCGCTCTTCTCGAGGCTCTGGATCCAGAGCAGAACAATGCCTTCCACGACAACTATCTGGACATAGACTATGACCTGTCCAACGTGATGTTCATCACCACGGCCAATGACATCAGCACCATACAGCCCGCGCTGCGTGACCGTATGGAGATGATAAACGTGACCGGATACCTTGCCGAAGAAAAATACCACATTGCGAAGAACTTCCTGCTGCCCAAGCAGTTGGAGGAACACGGACTGGGAAAGGGTTCCATAAGGCTGGCGAAGGACACCATCAATGCGATAATCTCCGACTATACCCGTGAGAGCGGCGTGCGCGGTCTGGAGAAGCAGATTGCGAAGATATGCAGGATGGTGGCCAAGAAGATAGCCATGGAGCAGGAATACGATGCGGACATAAAGCCCGCCGACCTCAAGGAGTATCTCGGACTTCCTCTCGCCACATTCGACAGGCAGAAAGGCAACGAGGCCGTCGGTGTGGTCACCGGACTTGCCTGGACGCAGGTAGGCGGGGAGATACTCTTCATCGAGACCAGCGTTTCCAAGGGCAAGGGCGTGCTCACGATGACCGGATCGCTGGGTGACGTGATGAAGGAATCCGCCACCATAGCCTACCAGTACCTGAAGGCCCATCCGGAGATGGCAGGGCTCTCGTATGATGAATTCATCGAGAAGGACGTTCACGTCCACGTGCCGGAAGGAGCCACTCCCAAGGACGGCCCCTCAGCCGGAATAACCCTGGTGTCCTCGATGGTTTCCGCTTTCCGCGGCAAAAAGGTCAGGAGCGCTCTCGCAATGACGGGAGAAATGACTCTAAGGGGCCGTGTACTGCCCGTGGGAGGCATCAAGGAGAAGATTCTTGCAGCCAAGAGGGCGGGAGTCCGTACCATAGTCATCAGCGAGGAGAACCGCAAGGACGTGGAGGACATTCCCCAGATCTACGTCAAGGGTCTGGAGTTCCATTATGTGAACACCATAAACGATGTCATCGATTTCGTTTTCTGACAAACTGCAGTAAAGAAAATGGACGTCAGGATAGAGGAAAGCTGGAAACAGGCGCTCGAAGGAGAGTTCTCGAAACCGTATTTCGGGAACATCGCCTCGTTCCTTCATTCGCAGAAGGCTTCAGGGAAGGTGATCTATCCGCGCGGGAGCGATATTTTCAAGGCTTTCGAGCTGTGTCCCGTGGACAAGGTGAAGGTGGTGATACTGGGCCAGGACCCGTATCACGGCGCAGGCCAGGCAATGGGCCTGAGCTTCAGCGTTCCGGAGGGCGTACCGGCTCCTCCGTCCCTCAAGAACATATTCCGCGAGATCAGCGAGGATTGCGGCGTGACCATGAGCGGCAGGACCGACCTCAGCCCCTGGGCCTCGCAGGGCGTTCTTCTGCTTAACGCCATTCTGACTGTCCAGGCGGGAATGGCCGCCTCCCACAGCCGTATCGGATGGCAGGAGTTCACGGACGCCGTGATATCCTATGTCAGCGGGCACTGCGAGGGGGTGGTATTCATGCTTTGGGGCAATTTTGCCAGAAGCAAGAAGGCTCTCATCGATTCCTCCCGTCACCTGATATTGGAAGCCGCGCATCCTTCTCCGCTTGCAGGCGGGGCATTCTTCGGCTGCAGGCATTTCTCAAAGGCAAATGAGTATCTTGCCGCAAGCGGCAGGACAGCAATAGACTGGACATTATGACAAAGAAAAAAGCATTGTTCCCCGGGTCCTTCGACCCGTTCACCCTCGGACATCTGAACATACTCAAGAGGGCTCTCACTATGTTCGACGAGGTCGTCGTTGCAGTGGGCGTGAACCAGAACAAGACCGGGATGTTCACCGTGGACAGGAAGATGGAGATAATCCGGCTTGCCACAGAGGGGATGGAAGGCGTGTTGATAGACAAGTACGATTGTCTTACCGTCGACTATTGCAGACAGCATGGGATACATCACATCATAAGGGGTGTGAGGAATTTCGTGGATTTCGACAATGAGAAGGCCATCGCCGATGCCAACAGGAAACTCAATCCAAAGGTGGAGACCATAATAATCCCTACGGCGCAGGAGTACGCCCACATTTCCTCCACTGCCGTCAGGGATGTCATAAGGCACGGCGGCGATACTTCGGCGTTCATTCCCAAAGGCATCAAGAATCTGTTTTGAAGAAGTTGACCTTCATACTTGCGCTGGCCCTCGTGCTCGTTCCCTGTGCAATCCGTGCGGGAGAGGATGTCGATGCTGATCCGGGCAGGGAAGTCCTGCTTGCAAAGATGAAGGAGTACCTCGCGGCAATGGACAGCCTGTCAGTTCCGGAGGCCGAGGCCGAGGTGGATTTCATGATTTCCTCGGTGGGGGATTCCCTGTTCAGGAACAGGGCCGCCGTGGAGGCTTACCGCCATTTCAGGGAGTCAAGGATAATGGGCAGTGAAAACGTGGCTGTTCACATATATGACAAATGGTTCGCCACATACAGGACGGTTTTCGACGATATCGACGAGTTGGACGAAGCTCAGCTGTATGCCTTCATCAACCGCAGGAGCCTGCTTGGCTGCAAGGCCCCCAGACTCGGCTTCGTGGACGACAGGGGTGACAGCCTGACCATCCCTTTCAACGACGGCAGGAAGTCCATAATCTATTTCTACAGCGTAGGCTGCCCCAAATGCCTCTATGTCAGTATGACTATGTCCAGGTACCTTAACGGGCACAACCCCTCCGTGGACCTTTTCACCATATACACCGGTGACGAAGAGGCAGCCTGGCATATGTATGTGGAAAAGGAGCTGGACATCAAGGCTTCGCAGGTAAGCGTCCACAATCTCTGCGGAGGTCAGACGGAATTCGCCCTTGCATATGGCGTCGTGCAGACTCCGCGCCTGTTCCTGGTGGATGAGGACGGCGTGATAATAGGACGCAATCTCGACACGGATGCCCTTTCCAGACTACTGGAATAGATTGTGCATAACTTTGTTGAAAACTCATTTCGCACACGGGATTTTTTAAGTCGCTATTTGCATAACTTTGTCTTCCCGACACAAAAATCAGGAGAAAGTTATGGATGTACGAAAAACCAACGGGTCTCTGGAAGACTACGACAAGGTGAAGTTGAACCGTGGTATCCACGAGGCATACAAGACTTCAGGCGAGTATTGCGATGACGCGATAGTCAAATCAATCATTGACAACCTTTACATATATGACGGTATCGCCAGCAGCGAGATCCGCCGTCAGGTCGAGGAGGCTCTGATGGGCATCAACAAGAAGGTTGCGCTGGCCTACATCGAGAAGTTCGACGCCGACGTCGACCTGCGCAAGAAACGCGATTTCATCAAGGACTATATCGCAGCATCCAACGCCGCAACCGGCAGCAAGTTCGATTCCAACGCCAACATCACGTCCAAGAACATCGTGACGCTGGGCAACGAGCTGTACAAGGAGAACAACATCAAGCAGAACCGCTACATAATGGTGGACAAGATCAAGTCCATATACGGACGCGACCTGGCCCAGCAGTATCTCGCCGATCTGAAGAGCCACGTCCTGTACAAGCACGACGAGAGCGGTACTCCGGGCTATCCCTATTGTGTCGCGATAACCATGTATCCCTTCCTCGTGAGCGGTCTAAGGGAGCTGGGCGGCGTGTCTGTCGCTCCTACCGACCTGAAGTCCTTCTGCGGAGAGTTCATCAATCTGGTTTACAGTGTTTCGTCCCAGTTCATGGGCGCCGTGGCAACTCCGGAATTCCTTATGTATCTGGATTACTTCATACGCAAGGACTATGGTGACGACTATATCGAGCATCTCGATGACGTTGTCGAGAACAACCGCAAGCAGCGCACTCTCGAAAAGGTCATTGACAACTGCTTCCAGCAGGTGGTGCATTCAATGAATATGCCCGCCGGCAACCGCGGATACCAGACGGTGTTCTGGAATATAGGCTATTTCGACAAACCCTATTTCGACGGCGTGTTCGGCGATTTCCGCTTCCCCGACGGAACGGCTCCGATATGGGAGACCCTTTCCTGGCTGCAGAAACATTTCATGAACTGGTTCAACGAGGAGCGTCTGCACTACATCCTTACCTTCCCCGTGGAGACTATGGCCCTGCTGACGGACGGCAAGGATGACTTCGCCGACAAGGAGTACGCCGATTTCACGGCGGAGATGTGGGCCAAGGGGCACAGCTTCTTCTGCTACCTTTCCAACAGCCCCGATTCCCTGAGCAGCTGCTGCCGTCTGCGCAATTCCATCAAGGACCTTGAGGATCCCGCGCACAATGTGACCACTCATCAGTATTCCATGGGTACCGCATCCGTTGCCACGGGTTCGAAGTCAGTGATGACCATTAACCTCAACAGACTGATTCAGGATGCCACCCGTCGCTACTATCGCGAGAAGAAGGGCGTCAACCTGGCCGCCGGAGCCCCCATTCCGGCAAGTCCCGCCATCAACAAGGAGGACCTGTACGAGAACTATATAGCCGCCGACATCCGTACAATGACGGAGCGCGTCCACAAGTACCAGATATCATTCAACGAGATAATCAAGGACTTCCTGAAGGCAGATATGCTGGACGTCTACCGCGCAGGCTTCATCAATATGAAGAAGCAGTATCTCACCGTGGGCGTGAACGGCCTTACCGAAGCCGCCGAATTCCTCGGTCTGGAAGTGTCTCCCAATGAGGAATACAAGCATTTCGTGAACACTATACTCGAGACCATAAACATCAGCAACAGGCAGGACCGTACTCCCGATGCAATGTTCAACACCGAGTTCGTGCCCGCGGAGAACCTTGCCGCAAAGAACTACAAGTGGGACAAGAAGGACGGCTATTTCGTATCTTCGAAGCACAACCTCTACAGTTCCTACTTCTACAACCCGGAGGATACCAATACTTCGATGATAGACAAGTTCAAGCTGCACGGCGAGGAGTTCGTGAAGTATCTGGACGGCGGAAGTGCCCTGCATATGAACATAGCCGAGCACCTCAGCAAGGAGCAGTACCGTTCACTTATGAACACTGCTGCCCACTACGGTACGAACTATTTCACCTTCAACTGCCGCAACACGGTGTGCAACGACTGCGGATTCATCAGCAAGGACACCTTGAAGAAATGCCCCAAGTGCGGTAGCGAAAACCTTGACTATCTGACACGTATCATAGGCTATCTGAAGAGGATTTCATCTTTCAGCGAGGCTCGTCAGGCAGAGGCCGGTATTCGCTACTATACGGCCAAGGAAGCCGCTGATGCCAAAGCGGAGGAGTAAAATGATAAAATACGTGCCTTCCCTCACGGATATCGTGATGGAGGAAATACCACACAAGGTTACCTTGGCATTGGAGATATCCAACTGCCAAGGTAATTGTATAGGATGCCATTCGCCGTTTCTACGTGAGGATATTGGCGAAGAACTTACCCCTGAGGTTATAGACAGGCTGATTGCCGACAATTTCGGCGTGAATTGCGTGCTGCTTCTGGGCGAAGGAACGGACCCCGATGCGCTGAAGAGCATAGCCCGCAGCATACGTGAGGCACATCCCGGCGTGGACACGGCATTGTACAGCGGCAGGGCAGAGGTTGAGGATGAACTTTTCGAGCTGTTCGATTACGTGAAGGTGGGCCCTTACATCAAGGAGTTCGGGCCGCTCAACAATCCCGGTACAAACCAGAGGCTGTACCATCACGGGGAAGATATCACTTCTGTATTCTGGAAAACTATATGAGGGTATCCTGACCGTTTCCGGCAAATCCGGAGTCGGCGGGAAGATTCTCCTGTCTGCCGGCTGCTGTGGCCAGACTGTCGCAGCGTTCGTTGTATGGATGCCCGGCGTGTCCTTTTACCCAGGTGAAACTTACCTTGTGCTTTGAGTATATTCCGAGGAATCTGATCCACAGATCGGGATTCTTGGCTTTCCTGAAGCCGTTCCTGCGCCATTTCTCCAGCCATCCCTCGTTGATGGCCTTTACCACATAGGTGCTGTCGCTGACAACGTTGACGGTGGCATTCTCCCATTTGATGGCCTCCAGACCGACTATTACGGCAAGCAGTTCCATCCTGTTGTTGGTGGTGAGGGCGAAACCGCCGCTGAACTCCTTCTCGTAGTCACCGCATTTGAGCACGACCCCGTATCCCCCGGGACCGGGGTTGCCGCTGGATGCTCCATCTGTATAAAGGGTTATGGGGGGCCTGGATTCGTCCATATTGTGCCTGTTGAGCGTATTATTCGGCTATGTCGCCTTTCTCGCTGAACTCGCCCGCGTTGGTCTTGAGTGTGGGGCGCGATGCCATAAGCTCTTTGTGTTCAATGCGCTTGTTGAATACGTCGATGGCTGTATATATGGCTGAAATCATGCTGCGGGGATCGGCTTCGTCACGGCCTGCGAGCTCATAGGCGGTGCCGTGGTCGGGGGAGGTCCTTACTATGGGCAGACCTGCGGTATAGTTGACTCCAAGTTCGAAGGCAAGCGCCTTGAAAGGGGTGAGACCCTGGTCGTGATACATCGCGAGTATGGCATCGTAGCGGCTGTAGTTGCCAAGGCCGAAGAAACCGTCGGGAGAGTAGGGACCGAAGGCCATTATTCCGGCGTCCTGGGCTTCCTGCACTGCCGGCAGAATTATGTTCTTCTCCTCGTCGCCTATAAGTCCTCCGTCACCGCAGTGGGGGTTGAGGCCGAGTACGGCGATCTTGGGGTCGTAAATTCCGAAATCCTGTTCCAGGGCATTCTTGATGGTCTTCAGTTTCTTGACCAGCATATCCTTGTTGAGGGACTTGGGCACATCCCGAAGGGGGATGTGCTGGGTTGCGACGGCCACTTTGAGCTGGTCAGCCACCATCAGCATGACCACTTCGTTCACATTGAATTTCTTCTCGAGGAACTCGGTGTGGCCGGTGAATCCGAAACCTTCGGCATTCATCGCCTTCTTGTTGAAGGGGGCGGTCACGAGCACGTCAATTTTGCCGTTCTTCGCATCCTCCACCGCACATTCCAGGGCCTTCATCGCGCATTTTGCGGATTCCGGTGTGGACTGCCCCGGCTCCACATACACATTCTCGGGCAGACAGTTGATGATGTTGACCATTTTGGGCTTGATGTCATCGACTGAATTGATGACGTTCGTGTTGATCTGTTCGATGTTGTGTATGGTTTTCTTGTAGAAACCGAAAAGTTTCGAGGAACCGTATATTACAGGCGTACACATCTCCAGCATACGCTCGTCGGCGAGTGCCTTGATTATCACTTCGTATCCTATGCCGTTGCCGTCACCCTGGGTGATGCCCACTATGGTTTTTCTGTTCATTGCTTTGTCGTATTTGTGCAAAGATAGCAATTTTTGTTATATTTGCGTCTATGGATATTCAGTACCTGAAGGGTGTCGGGGCAAAGCGTGCGGCTCTGCTGGGCAGTGAACTGGGAATCGTGACCATCGATGACCTGATTCACTTTTTTCCGACGCGCTACATAGACAGGAGCACGATAGTCCGTATAGGAGAAATAGTGCCTGACGCCGCTTATGTGCAGATAAAGGCGAGGGTAGTGAGCCGCGAGGAAAAGCCCAAGCGTCTCAGTGTCTGGGTGGAGGACGGTTCCGGACGTATGGAGCTGGTTTTCTTCAAGGGCATTAAGTACGTGTCATCCAAACTTCAGCCAGGGTCTGAATTCGTATTCTTCGGCAAGCCCTCGGTGTTCAACGGGGTCGTGAACATAGTCCATCCCGAGATCGACGCGCCGTCTGACGAGGGGAGAAGCGGTACGATGACGGGAGTTTATCCTTCGACGGAAAAGATAAAAAATGCGGGAATCACAGGCAAGGTGATGAACAGGATAATGGAGGCGGCCCTCAACGTGGCGCTTCCTCAGATGCAGGAGACTCTGCCTGACTATGTGATAAAGGGACGCCGGCTTGTACCGCTGCAGTTTGCTCTGAGGAACATTCATTTCCCACAGTCGGCAGATGCCTTGCTCAAGGCTCAGAGAAGGCTGAAATTCGAGGAACTGTTCCTGTTGCAGCTGTCGTTGCTCAAAGCGAAATTCGTGCGTATGCGTTCATCCAACGGCTTGAAGATGACCGCAGTAGGCAAGGCGTTCAACGATTGCTTCAAGGCTCTTCCATATGAACTGACCGGCGCGCAGAAGCGGGTCATCAAGGAAATACGCACCGATATGCAGAGCGGCTGCCAGATGAACCGTCTGTTGCAGGGAGATGTGGGCAGCGGCAAGACAATGGTCGCCGTGCTCTCCTCGCTCATAGCCTGCGGCAACGGCTATCAGGCCTGCATCATGGCACCGACCGAAGTGCTGGCCCAGCAGCATTACCGCAACATCTGCCGTTATCTGAAGCCTACGGGCGTGTCCTGCGCCCTGCTGACAGGCTCTACGAGGGCAGCGGAAAGACGTGAGATACACGGAGGACTTGAGGACGGCTCCATAGGCATCATAGTAGGCACACACGCATTGATAGAGGAAGACGTGCGCTTCAGGAATCTCGGCTTCGTAGTGATTGACGAGCAGCACCGTTTCGGCGTGGACCAGAGGGCAAGACTTTGGCAGAAACGTACTGACGGCTTCGTCCCGCACGTGCTGGTGATGACGGCCACGCCCATTCCCAGGACGCTTGCAATGACACTTTACGGCGACCTGGACGTGTCCGTGCTGGATGAAATGCCTCCGGGCAGAACACCTGTCAAGACTATACACTGCTATGAGGGCAAGCGGCCTGCCGTTTACAAGTTCATGAAGGAACAGATAGCGGCGGGACGCCAGATATTCGTGGTCTATCCTCTGATATTCGAGAGCGAGAAGATGGACTACAAGAATCTGGAGATGGGTTATGAACAGATTGTTTCCGCTTTCCCTTTCCCTCCCTACAGGACGGCCATAGTGCACGGTCAGCAGGCCGTCCAGGAAAAGACCTTCAATATGGATGCCTTCGTGGCGGGGCGTGCTGACATAATGGTGGCCACCAGTGTGATAGAGGTCGGGGTGGATGTGCCGAACGCCTCCGTGATGGTCATAGAGAGCGCCGAACGCTTCGGACTTGCGCAACTTCACCAGTTGCGCGGACGCGTGGGCAGGGGCTCGGAGCAGTCCTACTGCATACTTATGACCGATTTCAAGCTGTCGAAAGAGAGCAAGCGGCGGATAGACCTGATGTGCGCCACTGACAACGGATTCGAACTGGCGGAAGAGGATATGAAACTGCGCGGCCCCGGCGATCTGGAAGGCACACAACAGAGCGGCCTCCCCATAGACTTGCACATAGCTTCGATAGCCCGGGACGGCGCAATTCTCTCTGAAGCAAGGGAATACGCCTCAAGAATTCTGGAGCGTGACCCCCAGCTTTCCAATCCTGCCAACGCTTTGCTGCTTGCCGCACTGCGCTCCGGAAAGTATGCGCAGTGCGACTACAGCGTCATTTCGTAACAAAGTGGCACTTTAGACGAACTGTTCCTGAAGGCGGGCGATTTTTGCGTCGGCATCCTCGCCCTTGGCTCCGAAGTAGAACTTTATCTTGGGTTCGGTTCCTGAAGGACGCACTGTGACAACGTCACCTTCGGCGCTGAAGAACTGCAGTACATTGCTTTTCGGGAGACCGGTTTTCTCCGTTTCAAGGTAATCGACGGTCCTGACCACCTTCTTTCCGGCAAGGGCAGCAGGGACGTTGTTCCTGAGATCGGACATTATCTTCTCAATCTCTTCGGCACCTGTCTTGCCTTTGCGCACGACTGAGGCCAGAGCCTCTTTGCGATAGCCGTACTCGGCGTATATGTCCTGAAGCAGCTGGTAGAGGGTTTTGCCCTTTGATGCGGCCCAGGCGGCACATTCGGCAAGCATGGAGCAGGCTACCGGAGCGTCCTTGTCCCTGACGAACTCGCCGACGTTGAAGCCGTAGCTCTCTTCACCTCCGCATATGAACTCCTCCTTGCCCTCGTTGCGCAGCACAACCTCGGCTATGTATTTGAAGCCGGTGAGCACGTTGTAGCATTTAACGTTGAAACTTTCGGCTATTTCGCGCAGCAGCTCGGAAGTGACGATGGTCTTCACTATGTACTGTTTCCCGTTGAGTTTCCCGAGCTCCTTCCATCTCGTGAGTATGTAATAGGTGAGGATGGAAGCGGTCTGGTTGCCGTTGAGCAGGGTCATCCTGCCTTCGTTGTCGCGTACTGCTATACCCATACGGTCAGCATCGGGGTCAGTGGCAAGGACTATGTCCGCCTTTTCCTTTTCCGCGACCTCGAGGGCCATCTTCAATGCCGAGGCCTCTTCCGGGTTGGGGGAGACCACTGTGGGGAAGTTGCCGTCATTGACGTCCTGCTCGGGCACGTGGTAGACGTTCTTGAATCCCAGTCTCTTGAGACATTCCGGCACCAGACGCACGCCTGTGCCGTGGAGAGGGGTGTAGACGAATTTTATATCGTTGTGCTTCGCGCGGGCCTCGGGGGAGAGGGTGAGGGAAAGTATGTCACGGAGATATTTCTCATCCATATCACTTCCCATAACGGTTATCCTGCCCTGTCGCGTCCCTTCGGCGGGGGTGTAATGTATCATTGAGGGGTCCGTGATCCTGTTGACCTCGGCTACCACATCCTTGTCTACGGGGGAGGTTATCTGACCTC
>JAKSKP010000020.1 GCA_024401635.1 Bacteroidales bacterium | reverse complement strand
GGGTGAACGAGGACGGGGTTTCCGGCTTGAATGTCCCGGTACGGGATGCAAAGGCCATTGCGCAGGCGGTTATGGATATCTGCTCGGATGAGAAGCGTTATGCGGAATATGTGAAGGAAGCTGCCGGACGCTATGAAAGATTGTTCACTTTGGACAGGATGATAGAGAATTTGGTTAAAATTTACGATATAAAGTAAGAAGGAAATATGAAATCTACAGGTCTTATATTTTTGTGTGCCGTGGTGACTCTGGCCGTCTGCACCACTGATTTGAATGCCCAGAAAAACGGCTACAGGGACAGGTTGTACTTCATCTCGCTTCAGGGAGGTGCATCATTTTCAATGAACGAGAATTTCGATGCTTTCATCCTTGAGAAAAGGGCGGGAGAACTTTTCTGCCCTCAAGGTTCGCTTTCGTTCGGACGATATCTGAAAAACGGACGCTATGGATTCCGCCTGAATCTGGAATACTCCCAGAACAGGAGTGCCTGGAACTATCAGGAATCTTTCAACAAATTCAAGCCTTATTCCTTCCAGAGTTTTGCTGCATTTGCCGATGCTCTGGTGAACTGCGGGGACGTGAACAAGCCTAAGGCTTTCAACTGTCGTGTTTTCCTCGGATTGGGATATGCCTACACTTTCGGCTTCAAAAAACCTCAGGATGCCATTTCCTGGTACGAGGTTACGGAAAAGAACCATTGCTTCGGAATCCGGGCCGGTATCATACTTGAGTATGTTGCAGCGCGTGGCTTCGGTGTATTCCTGGAACCCTGTTTCGAGATGTTTACCGACAAGTTCAATGGAGTCGACCCGAAAAAGAATGGCAAGAAGGCCGGTTTCCCCTTCGATTACAAGCCGAACGTTTCGCTCGGAGTGGCATACCATTTTTAGTAAGCAATTATGAGATTTACACTGAAATCAATAATGGCCGGAATCATCGCTCTCGTGCTGACGTCCTGTGCCACTTCCAAGAAACTTACCCTGATGCAGGATATTGTTCCGGGCGAATCGTTCACTGTGCCGGAGGCTCCGGAACTGAAGATTATCCCCGGAGATGAGTTGGCCATAAGCATATCAAGCAAGGATCCGGAACTGGCCCTGCCTTTCAATTCGGACGAAGGAATGATAACGGTTGCGTCGAACGGCTCGGCGGAGGCTGCTGCCAGGAAAAAGGTTTATCCCGTGGATCAGAACGGCGAGATCGAATTTCCCGTCTTCGGCAAGATAATGGTCGGCGGTAAAACCCTTCTGGAGGTTAAGGATTATCTCATAGACGAATTGCGCAGATGCTCTTTGATATCCGATCCTGTCGTTTCGGTGGATATGCACAATTTCAAGGTCACTATGCTGGGAGAAGTAGCTCACAAGGGCAATATGTCGATATCCGGCAATAATATCAATCTGCTGCAGGCCTTTGCCCAGGCGGGGGATTTCACTACGGCGGCCAACCTCAAGGAAGTGCTGGTAATCCGTACCGTGCAGGGCACCCGGACCGTATATGCCGTGAATATGTATTCCAAGAACCTTTACAACTCTCCGGCGTTCTATCTTCAGCAGAATGACGTGATATATGTCAAGCCTCGCGGTTCCAAGGTGGATTCCGGCACAGACCTGTCATTGCGTCTCACTTCAATCGGCCTGTCGCTTGTCTCCACGATTTCTACGCTTATGTTCTGGATTACAAGGGCCAAATAGGTTCCTATATCAAACTTTTTCATAGTGAAAACGGATATACTCAACAAGAAAAAACAGGAGCAGCCGCTGAATATAGTGGACCTGTTCTTCTATCTCCTAAGTTACTGGCCCGTCTTCGTGCTCTGCCTCCTTTTGAGCGTGGGCTTTGCCGTGTATAAGTATTATAAGTCTCCGCTTGTCTTCAGGGCGGATGCCACTGTCATAATCAAGAATCCAACCTTGAAGTCATCAGTCAATCTGGATGCCTACAGGAACAGAATCAATTCCGTGGATATCTCCAACGAAATACTGTTCTTCAAGTCCAGGACGTTGATGGAGGAAGTGGTCAGACGTACGGGGATAAACGTGAGCTATCAGGTAAAGGACGGCCTGCGCTATCTTGAGCTGTACAATGAGTCCCCGTTGAACGTTGTATTCGCTTCAGGCAAATCAGACCGTTTCGCAAACATTGATCTGTGCCTGCTGGATGGGAACACGGCGAAGGTGACCATAGACGGTAAGAGCGTGAACACCGCCCTGAACGAGCCTTTCCTGTCGCCGTACGATACTCTTGTAATAATACCCGGGCTCGGGTATGACCTTACCTGGATAGGGAAGGATATAAATGTGAAATGCATACCTTTCAAGTATGCCACAGAACAGTTCGTCGCTAGGCTGAGGGTTTATCAGACTCCGGAAACCTCCATACTCAACCTTTCCCAGCAGGACTTCTCAAGGACGAGGGCTGCCGATCTGCTGGCCAATCTAGTTGAGGCTTACAATGAGGACGCCATCAGGGAGAAGAACCAGATTGCGGTGAATACCAACGAGTTCATAAATGAAAGGCTTGTGATAATCGAACGCGAGCTGGGCAATGTCGAGGACGAACTGGCAACATACAAGAGCGAACGGCGCGTCATGAGCGCGTCCGAGTCGGCATCACAGTATCTCAGCGACAGCAGGAACTACAGCAACAGGATAATAGAATACGAGACGCAGATAAGGATAGGCGAGTTCATCAAGGATTATATACAGGATCCGGCCAAGCGCGACGAGCTCATTCCTCTCAACATCGGTTTGGGAGATTCCCGCGTTGAGGGCCTTGTAACGCAGTATAACAGTATGAAGCTGCGCTACGACAAACTGCGTCAGGGCAGCAGCGCGGGCAACCCTTATGTGTCCGAGCTGGAGAGAAGCCTGGACGGAATACGCGAAAGCATAATCGTATCCATCGACAACTCCATCAAGAGCCTCAACATAAAGAAGGAGGAGGCTCTCAAACAGGAGGATCTTGCGATGCAGAAGTTTACCGAGATGCCTTCCTGGGCAAGGGAGATGGTGTCCATCGAACGCCAGCAGAAGATAAAGGAGACTCTCTATACTTTCCTCCTGAACAAGAGGGAGGAGAATGCCCTTACTCAGGCGATGGTGGACAACAATGCGCGTATGGTTGACGAGCCGTTGTTCACGATGAGCCCGATTTCTCCGGACAGGAACAAGATGATGCTTCTTGCCGTGCTGGCGGGATTGCTTCTTCCGGCCATTGTACTATTGGCCAAACTGTTCCTGGACAACAGGATACGTACGCGTACCGACGTGCAGGCAGCCGTTTCTGCACCTTTCCTCGGCGAGGTACCCAAGATAAGGAAGAAACTCATCAAGGAATCCAGGATAATATACAATCCAAAGTCCAAGAATATGGTGACGGAGTCGTTCCGTATGCTTGCGACGAATCTGGACTTTATGAACGAGGACAATGTAGGACATCCCGTGGTGTTCTTCACATCGTTCAATACCGGCAGCGGCAAGACTTTCGTTACTTCCAACCTGGCTTACTGCCTTGCCGATGCGGGAAAGAAAGTCGTAATTGTGGACCTTGACCTCCGCAAGAGGTCAATGTCAGGGCTCTTTGCCTTGAAACACCATACGCTCGGCGCTTCCAACTATATATATGACAAGTCTTTGGGCCTTAAGGATATAATACACAAGGACGTTATGAATGGCGTGGATCTGATTCCGGCCGGTGCAATTCCTCCCAACCCGGTGGAACTGCTCAAACGTCCCAGGCTCGACGAACTGATGGCCAGCCTGAAACAGGAATACGATTATGTCCTGCTTGACTCCGTGCCCATAGATATGGTTGCCGATGCGCAGGTTACCAACCGTCTGGCCGACATCAACTTGTTCATAGTCCGTTCCGGGCTTCTCGACCGCAGGATGCTGCCTGTAATTGAGGATATGTATCAGAACAATACCCTCAAGAATCTCGGCATAGTCCTGAACGGATGCGAACTGCATCGCGGCTATGGCAAGTATGGCTATGGTTACGGCTATGGCTACGGATACGGTTATGGCTACGGTTACGGCTATGGTTACGGTTATGGCTACGGTTATGGTTACGGCGAAAAGGAAGAAGAAAAGGACAAGGAGAGTTAGGAATGCTGATAGCGGTAGATTTTGACGGGACGATAGTCGAGCATAGGTATCCTGCCATAGGCAAGGAAAAGCCTTTTGCCATAGAGGTGCTCAGAAAGCTGGCATCCGAGGGCAACAGGCTTGTGCTGTGGACCAGCCGCGAGGGGGATACCCTGCAGGCTGCCGTCGATTTCTGTCGCGAACGCGGACTGGAGTTCTATGCCGTGAACAGCGAACTTCCGAACAATTCCCTCTTTGCAAAGTCTTCCAACGTCGGTCGCAAGATAAGTGCCGACATCTATATAGATGACCGCAATCTCGGCGGTCTGCCCGATTGGGGTGAGATTTACGAGATTGTGACCCAAACCCGCTTCCAGAAGAAGAGAAGACGCGGTCTGCGCCGTCTTTTCAAATGACGTAGGAGTCTTCCTCCGGCCTCGGGTGGGTTACGCTCTCGATAAGTTCGCTGCCTTTCGCCAGCGGACTCAATACGAAATCAGGACATTCGGCAGGGACGAGTATGGTGTCGCCCTGGCGTAGCCTGTAGTCTTTGGTGACGCCGTTTTCGTCCGGCATCTGCAGCGATACCTCTCCCTTGATGCAGTTGTAGATTACGAAGCTGTCGAGCTCCGATGTGCTTACTGCCATCCCGTCGCACAGCGTGATGTGGCTGACCGTGAACTGCGGACAGTCCGCTATGCGTCTGGTGGCCGTCTGCCTGGGAGCCGCTGGAGCGGGGGTGTAGGCGGAAGCATCGTATTTCCCGTAGTCAATAAGGTCTATCGCCTCTTCGAGGTGCATCTTGCGCGCCGTGGCGGGGTTCAGTTCGCGTCCCCAGTCGTACAGACGGAAGGTCATGTCTGAGGATTCCTGTATCTCGCATACCATAATGCCGCCTTCGGCAGCGTGCACTGTTCCCGGCTTGATGAATATCACGTCGCCTTTCCTGGGATGGATGACGTTCAGCAGCTTGTCGGCCACGCCTTTCTTGCAGGCATCGTAGAATTCCTGCGCGCTGACCTCTTTCTTGAATCCCATATAAATTCTGGCTTCAGGCTTGGCGTCGAGTATGTACCATACCTCCGTCTTGCCTAGCGAGTCATAGCGCTGTGCGGCCACTTCGTCGTCGGGGTGTACCTGCACCGACAGCTTGCCCTCGATGCTCAGGAATTTGATGAGCAGGGGGAACTGGGTGCCGTACCATTCGAACACTTTCTCTCCCACCACGCGCTCGAGGTAGGTCTGCATTATGTCTCCAATGGTGTTGCCGGCAAGCCATCCGTTCTCTATGACGGAATCCTGCTCGCCCATATCTGCCAGCTCCCAGCTTTCGCCTATTAGCTCATCTTCCGGGACGGGCGTTTCCTGACCGTTCTCATCGGTTTCCGTGAAAGATTTTCCCAGCACCTTTACAAGCGCGGTGCCTCCCCAGGGCCTGCGTGAGGCTATGGGCGTGAATTTCAGAGGGTATAATTTCTTTTCCATTTCCATAATCTATTTTGTGCCGATTGGCTTTGTTTCGATCAATTTACCTTAATAATCCGTCAGCTTGAGGCGGAACTTTGCGGAACGTCCACCGTCGAACTCCTTGATTTCCTCCAGAGTGAATCCCAGTTTCGGATAAACCTCGCCTTCGTTTCCTTCGGCCAGCGGGGCGTAGCTCATTATGTCGTCCGGGTGGACTTCCGCGATGAAGCTGTCAAGCATCTTTCCCATACCCCCCGATACCCTCACGCCTTGGAGTGAGGCATAGCGCACCCACTCGTATGAGCTTATCCTGCGGCCGTCCTTGTCCCACCTTCTGGCGTTGGAGAAGCTGGACACCGCCACGAGGTCGCCGGGAACGAAACGCCCGTCGTGTCCGGCTCTTTCCACGAACATCCCGTAGCAGTGCCGGCATCGGCTCCACCCGTAGCGGTGATTGGCCTCCAGGAAGTTTCTGGCCAGGTTTGCATCAATGCGCCGCACGGTGCAGTTCCTTGCAAAAACCGATATGAAGGATTCCGGAAAACTCACTGCAAAAACTAGTGGAAATTCTTTTCAAAGTTAAACAAAATTTGCCTATTTTTGTAAGATACGAAAATATAAAAAGTAAATATAGACGCATATGTTGAAAGTCGATTTGAAAGGTTGCGGCACCTTCGTTAAAAATGCCGACGTGAAGGAATACACGGACAAGGCTCTCGCCGCTTTCGACACCCTGGACAGGGGCGACGGACAGGGCAATGATTTCATAGGATGGAAGCATCTGCCTTCGGAAACCCTCGCCGGAAATATCGTGAAGGAATGCAGGGCCGTGTGCGACAGTTGGAAGGAGAGAAAGGTTGACCTTGTGGTGGCCATAGGAATCGGCGGCTCGTACCTTGGCGCGAAATGTGCCATCGAGGCCCTCAACCACACTTTTGATGCCAATATGCACAGGGGCGACGCCCCTCAGGTGGTGTTCGCCGGCCAGAACCTCGGAGAGGACTATCTGTGCGAGCTGATCGACCTTATGAACGAAAGGAACGTGGCCTGCATCGTGATCTCCAAATCCGGCACCACGACTGAGCCCGCCGTGGCTTTCCGCATTGTGAAGCAGTTCATAGAGCATAAATACGGCAAGGCCGAGGCCGCAGTGCGTATCGTGGCCGTGACGGACCAGGCCCGCGGAGCCCTGAAGAGCCTCAGCACGCAGGAGGGCTACAGGACTTTCGTCATCCCCGACAACGTGGGCGGACGTTTCAGCGTGCTGACTCCCGTCGGCCTTCTTCCCATAATGGCCGCCGGCTTCGACGTGGAGAAGATGCTTAAGGGCGCTCTTGAGATGGAGAAGGTTTGCGCCGTGCGCGGTGAGGAAAATCCCGCCGTACAGTACGCTGCAATGCGTAATCTTCTGTACGGCAAGACCGGCAGGACAGTGGAGATGCTTATCAACTTCACTCCCAAGCTCCAGTATTTCGCCGAGTGGTGGAAACAGCTCTACGGTGAGAGCGAGGGTAAGGACGGCAAGGGCATTTTCCCCGCATCCTGCAGCTTTACCACCGATCTCCACTCTATGGGCCAGTATATTCAGGACGGTAACCGTATCCTGTTCGAGACTCTCGTAAACGTGGAGAAGCCTCTGCGTGAACTGAAGATAGAAGCAGACGAACAGAATCTCGACGGTCTGAATTTCCTCGCAGGCAAGAGCGTGGACTACTGCAACCATATGGCCCAGCTCGGTACCAAGCTCGCCCATATCGACGGCGGTGTGCCTCAGCTGGAGGTCAGCATAGAGAAACTGGACGAGTACAACCTCGGACAGCTGTTCTATTTCTTCGAGTTCGCCTGCGGCGTCAGCGCATACCTGCTGGGCGTGAATCCTTTCAACCAGCCAGGTGTGGAGGCATACAAGAAGAATATGTTCGCCCTTCTGGAAAAACCGGGATACGAAGAGGCCACTGCGGCTATCCGCAAGCGTCTGTAGCTTTATGGCAGGTCATCAGATAATATTGATAGGCAGCAGGATGGAAACCTCGCTGATCGGACTGAAGGAGTTTCAGCCCGATGTGGTGCATCTGCTGTATACCGAAGCTACGCGGGATATATACAAGCCTTTCGTCGCGATGCTGCCGGAAGGTACCGCCGCGCTGGAATATCTGATAGACCCTTACGAGATGGAGACCGTCCGCCAGGTGTGCAGGAAGATACGCTCCACCCTGGCGGAGGGTGACATTCTCCAATACAATATAACGGAAGGGACCAAGGTGGCCGCTTTCGCCGCCGTGCAGGTTGCGTGGGAATACAATGACCACGTGGTGTATTACACCCAGGAAGGCGAAAGGATAGATTTCACGTCCGGCAGCCGCAGGCCTGTCACGGCCAGAATATCCAACGGGGAGTTCGTGTCCCTGTTCGGCAACACGCTGTCATCCTGCAAGAAGGCTTCCGACATAACTATGTCCGACGTGGGGGCGGCCTGGGAAGTCAAACGTTTCATCGAGACGTATCAGAAGGCCTACCAGCGCATACAGCATCAGTTCCGCACCCAGTTCGGCGGACATCTGGACAAACTGCCGTCCTCCTTCGGCGTGGACAGGGAGCGGGGAATGACTGTGAAGGTGGACGACGGCGCAATGGAGGTGAACGACCGCGGCCGCATATTGTTCCGCAGCGACAACCCCAATGCCACGAGGATCTTCTTCACCGGCAGATGGTGGGAAGTGATAGTGAGCAATATAGTGTACAAGTGGGACATAGCCCGCAAGGCCAGACCTTCCGACAGCGAGGTGTGGCGCAGCGTCGAGTTCCAGGGCAGGAGCGGAGGCAAGGTGAAGAACGAGCTGGACATACTTGTCAACGACAGGCGCAGGCTCATACTCATAGAATGCAAGTCAGGATATATAGGACAGGAGAACGTCTACAAACTGGACAGCACGCGCGAGACTTACGGCGGGGACAATTCCAGGGCGATACTTGTCAGTTATTATCCCCTGGACCCGGATCTGGCGCAGAAATGTCACGATCTCCACGTTTACTACTTTGCTCCGGAGCGTTCTTCGGACAGAATCGACCATATTAACAGACTGCCCGCCTGGCTGGATTCCATAGCGGGCGACATCGAACCCAGGTAGGATGAGACCTTTTCTCAAGCAGGTTGCAAGCCATTATTGTGCCTGCGGCACGGATATGGGCCGCACGCTCTTCGTTTTCCCTTCGCGCAGGGCGGTGGTGTTCTTCCGCAAATATCTGTCCGAGGCGGTGAGGGAGAATCTTTCCTCGCCCCTGGTCTCTCCTGTTCTTCTGTCCATGGACGAGTTCCTGTGCAGTCTGGACGACAGGGGAACGGTAGACAGGCTTACCTTGCTTCTGAAGCTGTATGATTGCTACAGAAGTATCTGTGCGCGGGAGAATATGACTTGTGAGAGCCTGGACGAGTTTGTGTTCTGGGGCGACGTGATACTCGCCGATTTCGATGACGTGGACAAGTACCGCATCGATGCGAAGGACATTTTCCGCAATGTCAGCGAACTTAGGGATATCACCGATGATTTCAGTTATTTGTCCGAAAACCAGAGGGAGGCTCTGGAGTCTTTTCTGCGTCATTTCAGGGGAGACGCCGAGCCTGGAGCCTACAAGGTCAGGTTCGCTCGTCTCTGGAATATACTGGGCAGCCTGTACGAGGAGTTCAATGCTGCTCTGGATGCCGCGGGACTGTGCTACGGGGGCAAGATGTACAGGGAGCTTTCGTCACGTTTCCTCGGGCAGGATGCGCGGAGCCTGCTGGCTGCCGCCTTTCCCGGGGCCGACAAGGTGGTGTTCTGCGGACTCAACGTGCTGTGCGAGTGCGAGAAGGTGATACTTAAGTCCTTGCTGAACGCTTCTGCTGCGGAATTCTGCTGGGACTATGAGAGCGACTGGATAAGGGATCCACACAACAAGTCATCGCTGATGATGGAGGAGAACGTGAGGATGTTCCCCGGCTCATTCCAACTGGACCCCTGTGACGGCAAACCGACTATAGAAGTGGTGAGCGTCCCTTCCGGCGTAGGGCAGACGAGGGTTGTGTCGACGTTGCTGGAAGATGGGAACGTGCCTTCTGACGAGCGCACGGCCATCATATTGCCCGACGAGACTCTGCTTCAGCCGCTGCTGAATGCCATACCGCCGCGAATCTCCAAAGTGAACGTCACGATGGGCTATTCCATGGCCTGCAGTTCCTTCTACAGCCTGCTCGACGACCTGTCCCTGCTGCAGCTGCGTCTGCGCTACAAGGACGGCAAACCGTTTTTCTATCACAGACCCTTCTGGAGCATAGTTTCCAACAACGTGTTCAACGCCCTTCTGGACGAGGATGGGAAAAACATACTGTCTTCGATCAAGAAATCAGGCAATTACTACATAGACTGCTCGCTTGCCAAGGGATCCCCTTTGCTGGAAGCCGTTTTCCGCCCCGTCGTGAAGGACCTCAAATCCAACGATGCATCGCAGATAGCCTCCATCGCCTCGTACCAGCAGGACTTGCTGCAGTTCATAGGCAGCGCCATAGCGGGGGACGAGGAGCTGAAGAAACGCTTCTCGCTGGAACTTGACTTTGCGATGGAATACGTGAAGACAATAAATCTGCTGTCCTCCCACAATATGTCCATATTGCCGCAGACCTGGTTCAAACTGCTTGACAATACGATGAACTCCAAGGCTGTCCCGATAAAGGGCGAGCCTCTGACGGGTTTGCAGATAATGGGCCCCCTGGAGACCAGGGCCCTGGATTTCGACAGGATATTCATACTCAGCTGCAACGAAGGCGTGTTCCCGCGCTCTTCGGCGTCCTCATCCTTCATCCCGCCGCTGCTCCGCCACGGTTTCGGCCTTCCGACCTTCGAGTACCAGGATGCGGTGTGGGCCTATTATTTCTACAGGATGATACAGAGGCCGTCGGCAGTGTGTCTGCTTATGGATTCCCGTACTGAAGGAATGAAGTCGGGGGAGGAGAGCCGTTACGTGAAGCAGCTGCAATACCATTTCGGCGCCGCTGTGTCGCGCAGGACGGTGATGGCCAGCCCTATGGTCGTGGCTTCGGACGAATCGGTGCCCAAGACGGCCGCGGATATAGACGTAATAAGGAGCAGGGAACTTTCGGCCACCGCCCTGCAGCAGTACCTGAGCTGCAGCATGCAGTTCTATTACTCCTTCGTAAAGGGGCTCAGGGGCGAGGAGGAGATAAGTGAGAGCATGGATGCCGGCATCATCGGCAACGTGTACCACAAGGTGATGCAGAAACTCTATTCCGGGGCCTCTGACGGCCGTATCACCGCCGCATACCTCAAGACCCTGAAGGATGACGCCGGAAAGATAGCGTCCCTTGTCGAGGCTCAGACCAGGGAGGAGATGAAGAGCGATGAGATAACGGGACGTGACATTGTGTTCTGCACAATGATATGCAAGTATGTGGCCAAGACTCTGGAACACGACCTCGGATTTCTGAAGGACAAGCATCTGGACCATTTCGACATAGTATCCCTCGAGAGGAAATACAGGGCTCTTTTCCACGGCTTCCGTTTCAAGGGAACGCTCGACCGCCTGGATACGTTCACGCCGGGCAGCCTGCGCGTTGTCGACTACAAGACGGGCAAGGTGCTCGATGACGATGTCCATATCGACGATGCGAACGCCCTGAAGATTGCGGAGAAGATATTCGACCCCGGCACCGCTTCGCCCCAGTGGCCGAAGATTGCCCTGCAGTTCTTTGTCTACGATATGATTCTGCGGGACAATCCGGATGTGCTCGAGGGCAGGAAAATCGTGAACTGCGTCTACTCCACACGTTCGCTGCTCAGGGAGCGGCCTGTCGAGAGCGCCTGCAACGACAGCTTCTTCAGCAGGATGGAGGAGATGCTCGCCGCCTGTCTGGATGAGATGACAGACCCTTCGGTACCTTTTACCAGAAGGGAACAGAAGTTCAATGACAGGACCTGCGAGTTCTGCGATTTCAAAACCATTTGCGGCCGATGATTACCTTGATGAAAGCCTCCGCCGGCAGCGGCAAGACCCACGCGCTGGCCACCAGGTACATAGATATGCTGATGAAAAGCTCCGATCCAAGGGAGTACAGGCATATCCTGGCCGTGACTTTCACCAACAAGGCCACGGACGAGATGAAGAGCCGCATTATAGAGGATCTCTACAAGCTTGGACGTGACGGCGACCCCCGGCAGAGCGCCAAGGCAAGACAGATACTCAGCGACATACTTCACGATTACGGCTCGTTCGCCATAAGTACCATAGACCGCTTTTTCCAGCAGACCCTGCGTGCATTTGCCCGTGAGCTTGGCCAGTTGAGCCGATACCAGGTGGAACTGGACAAGGATTCCCTTGTGGACGAGGCTGTGGACACCATATTGGACGAGCTCAACAATGAGAATGAACAGGACCGGATGATGGTCGATTTCATCGTCGGCAATATGGAGGAATCCCTTATGGAGGGAGGCAGCCTGAACGTGGACGGAGCCCTGAAGGAGATGGGACGCCAGCTCAAGAGCGAAGCCTTCAGCCGTAAGAGCCGGTCCATATCCCTTGACGGGGAGACCGCATACAGCCGTCAGGAGCTGGACGGTCTGAAGAAATCCTGCCGCGAGCTTATGACCTCGTTCCGCGACAAGGTAAGGCAGGCGGCGGAGGATGTGGTAGGGGCTATGGACGGCGCCGGTCTGGAGCACGGGGATTTCAACCGCAGGTGGACGGCTTTCATCGAGCCGTTCCGGGAGTGGGACAGCCACAGCAAGGCCAGAATCAGCGATGCCGTACGGGCAAAGATAGAATCCCCTTCGGCCGAAACGTGGTTTACAAAGGCCAACAGGGGCCTGTTCGATGTGGCCTCCGGAGCCATTGCTTCGAAACTCGATGCATTTGCCGCCCTCTGGAATTCGGAGGAATTCAAGGCCTATACCACCTCATCCATGCTTATGGGCCAGATATACGGTCTGGGCGTGGCGGCAAGGCTTTTCAAGGCTTTCGACCGGGTTGCCGGAGAGCGTAACGTCGTCTGCCTGGATGACAGCAACAGTATGCTGAGCAAGATAATAGACGGCAGTGACGCCCCGTTCGTGTACGAGAAGACAGGAGTCCTCTTCAGGACTTTCCTGCTGGATGAGTTCCAGGACACCAGCGCCACGCAGTGGGATAACTTCAAGCCTCTGCTTGCGGAGAGCGAGGCCCACAAGGAGCCGTCGCAGTCGCATTGTTTCGACAACCTCATAGTGGGCGACGTGAAGCAGAGCATCTACCGCTGGCGCGAGAGCGACTGGAGCCTGCTTGACCACGGGGTGGAAGAGGATTTCCGCGATGTGTACAAGGATACTCTCGACTGCAACTGGCGCAGCCTCAGCAATATAGTTGAATTCAACAACAATCTGTATCCGTCGCTGGCGGAGATTGTGGACAGGAAGACGGGCCATCCGGACGGAATGCACAGTGTGGTGGATATATACAGCGGCTGCCGTCAGCGCCTTGGCAGGGGAGAAGAGCAGACGGGAGGAAGCGTGGACGTGGAGTTCGTTCAGGACGAGCAGACGGAACTGTCGGCAATACTCGACACCGTCAGGGACCTGCTGGACAATCACGGCGCGCATTACGGCGACATCACGGTACTGGTGCGCAAGAAGTCTTCAGGCACCGACGTGGCCCAATTCCTGATCGAGAACGGGGTGCCGGTGGTGACGGATGCGTCCCTGCGGATAAAGAATTCCATATCCGTACGCCGTCTGGTGTCCATGATGTCCTGTGTGGACAATCCTGAGGACGAGGTAGGCGCCTACATAGCCGGGAAGTATGACATAAACGTGCTGCCCGCGGCCTGGCACAGCATCCCGGACCTGGTGGAGGCGCTCTACAAGCAGCTCTGCCGCGACGAGACCTGCAGGGAAGACTGTGCGAAAGAGGTGATGTACGTCACTTCCTTCATGGACTTCGTGATGGATTACAGCGTGTCTTCGGGCAACAACCTCAGGGATTTCCTGAAATACTGGCAGGAAAAGGACCCTGACGTGAACACGGCGCGCAGCGATGATGCCGTACATATAATCACTGTTCACAAGAGCAAGGGCCTTGCGGCTCCGTATGTGATAGTTCCTTTCCTGGAGAAGATAAGTCTGTATGAATCATCAAAGACGAGGTTGTGGGCCATGCCGCAGAAGAGCGGAGGCAAACTGGACCGCTATGCCGACAAACTGTATTACGTCCCCCTCAACGAGACGGCCGCGGGCAGCTATTTCAGCGACAGCTATTCTCTGGAGCGTTTCAATCAGGGCGTCGATGCCGTGAATCTGCTGTATGTGGCGACCACAAGGGCGCGTTACGGTATGAAACTTATCGCCAACGTGGGCGGCAGGAACAATTCCGACAACAATATGGCAGGGCTGCTGTACGGCATTTTCGGGAATGAGGACCATCACGTCGGGGAAACTTTCGACTTTTCCGTGCTGCACGCCGAGAGCTCCGTATCCTGCGGGGAGATGGCTCTTTCCTTCCCTTGCCACGACATAGCCGACAGGCTGGAGATACGTCCCTATGCCGCTGAATTCTTCACGGACACCGACAACAGCTACTATAACCTGAGCTATCGCGAGCGCGGCATAGTGCTGCACGACATCCTTTCGCGTGTGCGCGTTCCTTCCGACCTGGAGCGTTCCGTGGACCTGGCCATAGCCGATGGCAGCCTTGCTCTGTCCAGCAGGGAAAAGGTGATCGGCATCCTGAAACCGCGCATAGCTTCCCATCCGGAGTTCTTCCCCGACGGTGAAGGGACGCGGCTGCTGTTGGAACAGACAATTTTCGACACGGACGGAAGCGAGCACCGTCCTGACCGCGTGGTGATATATCCGGACGGGAAGGCCGTCATTGTGGACTACAAGTTCGGAACCCCGCACGAGGGCTATTCCGACCAGATAGAATGCTACAAGCGGCTGCTTTCGGCGATGGGATACCGCCGGGTGGATGCCTGCCTGTGGTTTGTTTACCAGAATAAATTAATTTAACTTTGCAATATGGAAAATTTCGTCAACACTCTTGAATACAATACCCACAGGGAGAAAATCACCTTGCCGGAGTACGGGCGTCTGGTGCAGAAGCTGGTCGAGGAGGTGAAACAGATACCCGACCGTGAGAAGCGTACGCAGCAGGCAAAAGCCGTTGTTCGCATAATGGAGATACTCAATCCCTCCGTCCATCAGCAGGAGAATTGGGAGCATACCCTTTGGGACAACCTTTTCATAATGGCCGGCTACGAGCTGGACATAGACGCGCCTTTCCCCGTTCCGATGAAGAAGGAACTCGAGCAGGCCCCGCAGATTGTTCCCGTACAGAAGAAGCCCATCAAGGCCACCCATTACGGCCGCAACATAGAGAGCATCATAGATCTGATATCCACGAAGGAGGACGGCGAGGTGAAGACAGCGATGATACGTGACCTGGCCATCTATATGCGCACGCAATATCTCATATGGAACAAGGACAGCGTCAGCGACCAGACCATATTCAAGGATATTGAGAAACTCTCTGACGGCCGCATACAGGTGCCTGAGGGCCTGGAACTTACGCAGATCAGCAAGCAGGCCAGCTTCAACCGTCCCGGCATCGCTCCGATGGGGCAGCAGCGTGGTAGGAACAACGCCAGACGCGGCCAGCGCCGTCAGCGCAAGTAGGGCTTCATATAATTTCTGGATTATGGAATTGAAAGGGAAAAAGACGTCGTCACAGAAGACGATGCTTCTGGCGGGAACCCTCCTGGCAGTGTTCTCCGTGTTCACGTTCATAGGCTGCCTGTCGTTCGTCCTGAATTGGAAGGAGGACCAGAGCCTGCTCTATGCGCAGGATTTCTTTGCCGATATGATGCAGGTGTCCAACAAGGCGGGCGGCTTCGGCTTCAAGTGGAGCGGCTTTCTTGTAGGCAAGTGTTTCGGCCTTGGCGCTTTCATCCTGTGCGCCGTGCTGTTTGCCGTGTCGTTCAGGCTGATATGCCTCAAGGGTGTGGACTGGGTGAAGGTGGCTCTCGTCGCCTTGGGAGGCACTCTTCTCGGATCCCTTGCGCTAGCCTACATAGCCAGCCTGTACGGTGAGCCTCTTACCGCCTTCCTCGGCGGAGGAATAGGCGGAAGTGCAGGTTCATATCTGGTGGCCGGGATGAATGCCGCTATGGGAAAGGTGGTGACGCCTCTGCTTATTGTCGCCTTGATTGTCGTTCTCGTGATATTGACGGTGGATGACCTTCCGCGCCTGAAGAAAGCTGCAAGCACGGCTTCGGATGCCGTACGGGACAGTGACTCCGATATTGCCGCTGTCGGGGAATCCGATGACGTCGAAGAATCTTTTGAAACTGAACCGGGGGATATTCCGGAGCTGGAAGACGCCCTCGGAATGGCTGAAATCCCCGAAACTGCCGGCCCGGCAGATGATATGCCTGTGGAAGATGCCCCCAAGGGGCCGGACGTGGATATCCAGGGCCCTGAGGAGGAACTCACTACCGACATAGAGGAGGAACTTCCGCAACTGGACATTCGCAGCGACGTGAACAGATACAAGTTCCCTTCACTGGATTTGCTCTACGACTATGCGGACAAGCGTTTCACCCTTCCCAAGGAGGAGGTCGACAGAAATATACTCAAGATACGCAATACTTTGGCCTCCTTCAAGATACCCATTGACGGGATATCGGCCTCCGTGGGCTATACCGTTACCCTGTACAAGATAACGCTAGGGGAAGGCGTGAGGGTCAATCAGGTCAAGAACCTGGAGGACGACATTGCCATAAAGATAGGTATCAAGGGCGTGCGCGTAGTGATGCTGGCCGATGCCGTCGGCATCGAGGTTCCCAACGACAAACCTTCCGTAGTGCCCCTCAAGGCCATACTCAACAGCGATTCATTCCGCAACGTCAAGGCAGAGCTTCCCATAGCCCTGGGCTACACGATTACCACCAAGGCCAAGGTGTTCGACCTTGCCGACGCCCCGCACCTGCTGGTCGCCGGTGCCACGAAACAGGGCAAGTCCGTGGGCCTGAACGCCATCATTTCCTCTTTGATCTATGCCAAGCATCCCACCGAGCTGAAGTTCGTGTTCGTGGATCCGAAGATGGTGGAATTCCAGCAGTACAGCAAGCTCTACAAGCATTATCTTGCCGTGTTGCCGTCCAATGACGATGACAAGGATGAGGCTCAGAACGCCATAGTGAAGGACCCCAAGACGGCAGAAGCCGTGCTCCGGTCCCTTTGCGTGGAGATGGACGAGCGTTACAAGCTGATGTCCACGGCCGCTGTCAACAAGATTACCGACTACAACGAAAAATACAGCAACCGTCATCTGCCACCTACCGAGGGACATCATTTCATGCCTTATCTGGTGGTGGTCATCGACGAGTATGCCGACCTTACCAAGTCCACGTTCGGCAATGACAAGGGTCTGAGCCGCAGCATAGAGAACAGCATCATACGTCTGGCCGCCAAGGGACGTGCCGCCGGTCTTCACGTGATAATAGCCACGCAGCGTCCTTCTGTCGACGTCATTACCGGAACCATCAAGAGCAACTTCCCTACGAGACTTGCCTTCAGGACTGCCTCACGCCAGGATTCAATGACGATACTCGGCATCACCGGTGCGGAGAAACTCATAGGAAAAGGCGATATGCTCTTCTTTACGGGAGCCGATGCCGAACGCGTACAGTGCGCCTTGGTAGGCTCTTCGGAGATTGATGCCCTGACTTCCTTCGTGGCCGGTCAGACAGGCTTCCGCCAGAGTTGCACCCAGCCCTACTATCTGCCTGATCCCGGTGACGGTACGGAAGGCGGTGAAGGCGGCGAGGGCGGCCTCGTGGATATGAAAAACCTGGATCCTCTGTTCGAGGAGGCCGCACGTATGGCAGTCCTGAACAGAAGCATCAGCACTTCGATGATACAGCGCAAGATGCAGCTGGGCTTTGCGCGGGCCGGCCGCATTATGGATCAGCTGGAAAGCGCAGGTGTCGTAGGCCCCCAGCAGGGCTCCAAACCACGTGAGTCGCTGGTTCCTGACCTTGCGTCTCTTCAGAGCATACTTGACGCATTCCTGAATCAGTGATGAACGCCTGCGGAACAATTGCCAAGCTGGTGTGCTGCGCGTGCCTTTGCGTGGCAATGCTGCTGTCCTCCCCGGTCCCGGCAAGTGGCTCAGGCGAGGGCTTCCGTGAGCGTGTATCCGGCCGCCGAGTGGAAATGAGCGTATCCTGGCTTGCCAGGATGGGAGGAAAGACTTACTCCGGTGACGGCGTGCTGGTTTGGAAGGACGGACTTTTCCTGTTCCGTAATGATGAGGTAAGGGTGTACAATGACGGTAGGACCCTGGTTTCCGTCACCGAAGCGGGAAAGGAGGTCGTGGTGCAGCCTTCGTTCAATGCGGATTTTCTGGAAAACCCTTCGTCTCTGGCCTCGCTGCTCGGGTTGAATGCCGCCAAGACGGGCGTCAGCATACGCTATGCCAGGAACGGGGATCCGGCAGGAGCTGATATCGTGTTGAAGGACGGAACTGCCGTTACTGCGACCGTGGATTCGATGAAGGTGGCGGATTCGTCCGGCGACGGAGAATTTTCCTTCGATTTCGAGGCTCTGGATTCTTCCTGGGTGATTACCGATCTGAGATAGTCAGGCCTTCGGAGTGCCATACGGCATCCGAGGATATGAGGCAGCCCTCCAGGTCGGGCCGGCCGGCTATGAATGCCGAGGCCTCTTCCATACCTATCACCATACAGTAGGTGGCGAGCGCATCCGCGAGAGTCGCGGTAGGAGCCAGGACGGTTGCGCTGAGCAGATTGTGCGTTACGGGGCGGCCTGTCCTGGGATCTATGGTGTGGGAGTATTTCTTCCCGTCCACTATGCGGAACTTCCTGTAGTTGCCCGATGTGACTATGCCGCAGGATTGCCCGGCGGGCACTGTGAAGGAGCATCTCATATTCTGCCCCGGCGACATGTTGCCGTCCTCCGGTTCGTCTATGCCGAGTGTCCATCCCTTGCCCTGGGGATTGACCCCGCAGCAGAATATCTCCCCGCCGATGTTCACCATAAGGTCATTTATCCCCCTGCTTCTGAGGTATGCGGCGACTGCATCTGCGCTGTAGCCCTGCGCCACGGCGTTGAAATTCATACGGTCACGCCGGCCCATGGCGGCTGCCACTTCCTCGTCGGTGGGCATATCACCTTCCTTGAAGCCGAATCCCCAGATGTCGAAGAGCCTGGCGGCGCGGGTGTCCAGCACTCCGCTTGTGGCGGTGTACATCGAGTCGCAGTATGCGGTAAGTTCCCTGAGCACCGTGAATTCGGGGCTGCCGTCGTCAGCTGCCATCCGGCCTTCGTTCTGACGGCTCAGCAGCGAACCCGGGTTATAGCCGGAGACGCTGCGGTCAATCACTGCCAGGATGCTGTCAATTCCCTGCTTGAGTTCCTCCCCGGCGGCATACGCGTTTCCGCTGACGGCGCATTTGACGGTGTAGGTGCCTCCCTGGGCAAAGCCTGAAATCTGTATGTATGTGTTCCTCTTGCAGGAAAGCAGGAAGGAGAGCGCTGCGAGCAGGAATATGACGGTTCTGCGCATGGTATGGCAAGGAATTTGAGCAAAGATAGCGGTTTTTCACAGAAAAATTAGCATCTTTGTAAGTTAAAAGAAAAGATCGTGAAAGTCAGATTCCACATAATGCTGCTTCTCTGCATCGCCGCGCTGGCCGCATCCGGCGTGTCGTCCTGTAAAAAAAACAATGGTTCGGAAAAAACGAGGGATTACCTCAAAGGCTCTGTTAGGGTTAAGGGTTGGCAGTCATATATTGGCGTTGGAGACACTTTCAGCATCAAGATTTCCGGCGTCACCCATCCCAAACAGAATACCCCGGGGCATACTTTAGGTTTCTATTATACGATCAGCGGCATTATGGATAGCCCGGATACCGTTTACAGGACGGGAGTCAACCCTCTCCCGGTGCCTATGGACAATGTTCCGGTGGATATCTACGACTTCTTCGGCACCGATACTCTGGGTACCTTTACGTTTGTGGGGGCCGTGTATGCCGAGGATTATATGGACTATTATCCATCTACCGTCACATCATCCATCACCACTGTGGATGTCGAACGCAGCCTTCCTCAGTCCTGCGTTGACAAGAGCCGGATGTATTTCAAGGATGAGCGCGAACTTCCTGAACTGGATATGTGCTACAACGTCATCAAGCTCGATACTCTGGGCAATCCGTACAAGGTTTACTGGATGCAGCACAATCTGGCATATCTGGGCTCGGGCCGCAGTTATTACAATTTCGACATAATGAGCAGGATGCTCGGCCGCTATTATACCTGGGAGGAGGCTCAGACTGCCTGCCCCGAGGGATGGAGGCTTCCTACCGACCAGGACTGGGCGGATCTTGCCAATGTGGTCAATCCCCTCGGTGCATATGAGGCAGGCGAGGATTTCAAGAATATAGCCGGGGCTCTCAAGGTGGATGCAAGTTTCAATGGAAGGAGCATGTGGGAGTACTGGCCTGAGTCGCTGATTACCTCCACCTCCACATTCCACGCATTGCCTTGCGGCTACTGCAATGCAGGGGCCGAACAGGAATTCAAGGGAATTCAGGATTTTGCCTGCTTCTGGACAGCCGATTCCGTCGACGGCGACAATGCATATTTCCGTTACATCTACACCCAGGAGGATGATCTGAAGATCGGAGTCGCCGACAAGAAATTCATGGCGATGTCTGTCCGCTGCATCTCGGATAACGAGCCGCACGGCGAGTTGGAATAGGGCGGCCTATAAGGAGGCGATGTTCCCGAGCAGGGTGCAAAGAAGGGTGACGGGCTTTTCACAAATCAAATAGAGAACAGGACACTGCAGTGATGCCGCGCTGGCGGCCGTGGCCACTATCCCTCCTGTCATCACGAGGCTCGTCAGCGGAGCGGCAATCAGATTGGTGACAAGGAAATATTTCGGGAAAGTGCCGAAGTACAGCAGGGTAAGCGGGGCTGTGAACAGCTGGCAGGAAATGCTCAGGGACAGGGCGTCCCATATCCTTGATTCCATCCAGGTCCTGACCCTCGGCCAGATGAATACTATGCCGGCCATTGCAAGGTAGCTGAGCTGGAATCCTATTTCACATATACATTCAGGACGTGCCACAAGGTGCAGCAGCAGCGCCGTGCAGAATATCTGGCCCGGAGGCTGCGGACGGTCGAGGATGCGGGCAAGTGAATCCAGCAGTATGAACAGCCAGGCTCTGACAAGTGAGGCTCCGGCCCCGCACATCAGGGTGTAGGACAGGGTCAGAAGTACGGTCAGGGCCTGTCTGGACTTTCTGACGGCGGGAGTGTTGCCAAGGACTGACAGCAGTCTGCCGAGCAGCAGGTAGATTATGCCAAGGTGCATTCCGCTCAGGGCCAGCAGATGGGCGGCGCCGGCGTTCCTGAAATCTGCGGTGGTTTTCCTGTCCAGATGGCTGCGGTCTCCCTTCAGCAGGGCGAGCACCAGGGCATTGCTGCCTTCATCCTTGAAAGGGATGTCTTCTATGGCAACGGTGAGAGCGTCGGAGGCCTTTGCGAAATATCTTCTCTCGTTTACGGTGGGGTATATCACCGCGGCGTTGAAGTAGCAGAACATCCCGAGCAGGAAGAAGACTGCCGTCCAGAAGATTCCGGACCCGGGCAGGGGAGAGCCGGATTTGCGGATAGAGTGTCCTGTGAGGAGGGGCAGGAGCGCCGCAAGGACTGCTGCCAGCAGTCCTGCGGCGGCGTACGGCGCGGCCACGCCGGCCTGTGCGCAGAGCGCCCCGCCGGCCGCGCCGGGCGGCATCGCCGCCGCTCCTGCCCCCACTCCGGCAGTCACTGCCAGGCTTATCTTGTAGATGTATTCGTCCCCTGAGCTCTTCATAGTCTTTCAAATCTATGCAGAATTCACTATCTTTGTCCTCCACTTCGAAAATAAATTTTTTTTTTATGATAATTCTTGTGTTAAACTGCGGCAGCTCATCATTGAAATACCAGCTGCTGGATATGAAAGATGAAAAGGTCTACTCCCTTCTGGCCAAAGGTTTGGTAGAACGTATCGGTATGGAGAACGGGCATCTGAAACACAGTCCATCCGGTGCTGACGCCTTTGAACTCACCGAGGCCATTCCCGACCATACACGCGCCGTACGCCTTGTGCTCGAGGCTTTGACTGACAAAACGCACGGCGTCCTCAACAGCCTGGAGGATATCGAGGCTGTGGGACACAGGGTGTTGCACGGAGGTGACGTTCTTTTCAGAAGCTGCCTGGTGACTCCTGAGGTTGTGGCCCAGATTACCAAATGCTGTGACCTCGGTCCTCTTCACAACCCCGCGAACCTTATGGGCATAGAGGCGGTTACCGCCAATCTTCCAGAGGTTCCCCAGGTGGCAGTGTTCGATACGGCCTTCCATCAGACTATGCCTGATTTCAATTATCTCTATGGCCTGCCCTACGAGTACTATGAGAAATACCGTATCCGCAAATACGGCTTCCACGGCACTTCACACCGCTATGTCAGCAAGCGCGGCGCGGAATTCGCCGGCCTTGATCCCGAGAACAGCAAGATCATCACCTGCCATCTCGGCAACGGAAGTTCCATCTCCGCCGTCCTCAACGGTAAGTGCTTTGATACAAGTATGGGTCTCACCCCTCTTGACGGTACGCTTATGGGAACGCGCTGCGGCAGCATCGACCCCGAGGTCGTATGCTACATAATGCGCAAGGAAGGTCTCACCCCCGACGAGATGAGCACGCTGATGAACAAGAAATCAGGACTTCTGGGCCTGTCCGGAGTAAGCAGCGACTGCCGTGACTGCGGTGACGCCGCCTCTGCAGGCAATCCCCGTGCGAAGGTGGCCCTCAAGAAGCTCGCCCACGACATTATAAAATATATAGGTGCCTATGCCGCCCAGATGAATGGTGTCGATCTTATAATCTTTACCGGAGGTATCGGCGAGAACAACACCCGTATGCGTCACCGCGTCATCCAGAACCTCGAGTATCTGGGTGTCAAGTTCAATCCCGAAGCCAATGAGACACGCGGCGAGGAGATTATGCTGACGACCCCCGATTCAAAGGTCAAGATAGCTGTAATTCCCACAAATGAGGAGCTTATGATAGCGCGCGACACTATGAACATAGTCAATGATTTGGCACAATAAAAAATAATTCATATATTTGCAGCGCTTTTGGGGTACTAGCTCAGTTGGTAGAGCGTTTGAATGGCATTCAAAAGGTCAGGAGTTCGATTCTCCTGTGCTCCACGGAAAAAGGCTTCCAGACATCTGGAAGCCTTTTTCGTGTTCTGGTAATGTGACCAAAATTTTTGTAGTGACGGCTCCGAGCTGCCTGGCAGCATGACTTCAGTCGTAGCGGGGCTTGGCTCGCAGCCTGAAGTTTTTCGGAACCTTCCGGGCCCGTCACTCGCCGTAACGGTTCCCGGCATTCCAAAAATCTTTCAGGCAGCCTCGACTGACGCCCCGGTCTGGCAGCCTGTGCACGACGGGAGCAGAAATGCCCCAAAACGTGCCCGAAAACGGCTTTCGAGTCCCCGACGGGCACGGAAATGCCCAAAAGCGCTCCCGAAAACAACTTTCGAGGTCACGACGGGAGCGAAAATGGCTCAACACGCTCCCGAAAACGGCTTTCGAGGCCACAACGGGAGCAGAAATGCCCAAAAGCGTGCCCGTCTAGTGAAAATGGGGGGGAATCGCCTTGGATTCCTAGAAACGAGCCCTGAAGATGGTCTATGTCACCTGCTGCGAAGCTGATGGCACCGCTATATACAAAGAAACCGGCCAAAAATTGCTTCTTGGCCGGCTTCTTTTCGTATTCTTTGGGACGCTTTCTATGCGCCGAAGTTATCGTAGAAGATGCTCTCGGGCTGGACTCCGAGGGAGTCGAGCAGCTGGTTGACGCATCCCACCATCATAGGAGGACCGCACATGAAGTACTTGATGTCCTCGGGAGCCTCGTGGTCCTTGAGGTAGGTCTCGTACATCACGTTGTGCACGAAGCCTGCGGTGTAAGGAACTCCTGCCGCATCTGCAGCGGGATCGGGACGGTCAAGGGCAAGATGGAACTTGAAGTTCGGGAAGTCCTTCTCTATCTGGGCGAAATCCTCCAGGTAGAATGCCTCGACAAGAGCGCGCGCTCCGTAGAAGAAATGGACTGTCCTGCCCGTCTTGAGGGTCTTGAACAGATGCATTATGTGGCTGCGAAGAGGAGCCATACCTGCACCTCCGCCTACAAATATGTATTCCTGGCTGTCCGGATCATCCTTGGGAAGAAGGAAGTCACCGTAGGGCCCGGAAATCGTGACATGGTCACCCGGCTTGCGGGTAAAGATGTATGAAGACGAAATTCCTGCGGGAACGGGCAGCATCTTGAATACACCTCTGGGCTGTGTCCTGTCGAAAGGAGGGGTGGCAACACGCACGTTGAGCATGATGATGCCTTCTTCTGCGGGATATGAGGCCATTGAGTAGGCGCGGACCGTGGGCTCGGGGTTCTTCACGTTGATGTTGAAGAAACCGTATTTCTCCCAGTCGGCCATATATTCGGGTGCAATGCCCTTGATGTCCTTGTAGCTGATTTCGTACTTGGGAATCTGAATCTGTATGTACTGTCCTGACTTGAAGGGAACGTGCTCTCCTTCGGGGAGGCGTACCTTGAATTCCTTGATGAAAGTGGCCACGTTGTCATTGCTGATGACTTCGCAATCCCACTGTTTCACCTCAAGGGCGGACTCGCTGACTGCAATCTTCAGATTGTCCTTCACTTTTACCTGGCAGCCTAGGCGCCAACCTTCCGCAATCTGCTTGCGGTTGAAGAAGCCGACCTCGGTGGGCAGTATCGTACCGCCGCCTTCGAGCACACGGCATTTGCACTGGCCGCAGTTGCCTTTTCCTCCGCAGGCGGAAGAAAGGTAGATATTGTTCTCGGCGAGAGTTGACAGAAGGGATGAACCGGGAGTCACCTCGATGACCTTCTGACCATCGTTGATGTCAATGGTGACCTTGCCCTTGGGTGTGATGTAGGCTTTCACTACGAGGAGGAGAGCCACAAGCACCAGTGTCACGAGCAGAATTACTGCAATTGCTGAAAATATAGTGTTTGTCATAATCCTGTCCTCCTACAATGAAATACCCATGAATATCATGAAGGCCATACCCATCAGACCTACTGTGATAAATGTGATTCCTATGCCCTTGAGACCCTTGGGAACGTTGGAGTAGGCCATTTTCTCACGAATCGCGGCTAGGGCCACGATGGCGAGATACCAGCCGATGCCGCTGCCGAGCGCATATACGGCGCTCTCGCCGACATTGACGAAGTCCCTCTGCTGCATAAAGAGCGAACCGCCGAGTATGGCGCAGTTCACGGCTATCAGGGGCAGATAGATACCCAGGGATGAATAGAGTGCGGGAAGGAATTTCTCGACTATCATCTCCACAAGTTGCGTGAAGGCCGCGATGACGGCGATGAAGATGATGAAGGCGAGGAAGCTCAGATCCACCTCGGCATACTCGGGCCTAAGCCAGGAGAGAGCTCCGGGTTTGAGCACGTAAGTGTACAGAAGGTAATTCAGAGGAAGTGTGCAGAGCAGCACGAAGATGACGGCGAGACCGAGGCCGTTGGCCGTCTTGACGTTTTTGGATACCGCCAGGTATGAACACATACCGAGGAAGTATGCAAAAATCATATTGTCAACGAATATTGACTTTACGAACAAGCTTATATATTCCATAATAAGGTATGTGTTTGTTTATTTTTCCTGAAGGTCCTTGTCTATGCTGCGGTGAATCCAGATGATCAGACCGAGCAGTATCAGAGCGAACGGAGGCAGAATCACCAGACCGTTGTTCATATATCCGGCCGCATAAGCGGCGTCGGGAACCACGCTGAACCCGAATATCGTGCCTGAGCCGAGCAGTTCGCGGAAGAAGGCGACGATTATGAGTATCATACCGTAGCCGGCTCCGTTTGCCAGACCGTCAAGCAGTGAGGGGACGGGCTTGTTGCCGAGGGCGAAGGCCTCGATGCGTCCCATCACGATGCAGTTGGTGATAATCAGACCGATATACACTGACAGCGACTTGTCGATGGCGTAGGTGGCTTCGAACGCTTTCAGGACCTGGTCTACGAGTATAACCATCAGAGCGACGACCACGAGCTGCACGATGATGCGGACGCGGTTGGGGATGGTCTTGCGCAGAAGTGAGCAGACAAGGCTGCTGAGGCCTGTCACTATGGTGACGGACAGTGCCATAACCAACGCACCTTTGAGCTCCACCGTCACGGCAAGTGACGAGCATATGCCCAATACCAGTACGGTTATGGGGTTACCCTTGAAAATGGGGTTGAGTATAGTCTCTTTCAAATTGCTGTTTGCCATAACTTATTCCTCCTCATTATTAAGGGTTTCACCTTCTCCGGCCATTTTGAACAGCTCTTCGAGGAAGAGGGCATGCTCGTATGCCCCGAGCCATTCGACGATGGCGGCGTCAAGGCCTTTCGAGGTCATCGTGGCACCGGTTATCGCATCCACTGCATTGGCCTTGCCTTTTGCGCCACCCTTAATGATGGAGAAAGGCTTGGCGTCGGAGTAGTCAATCTGTTTGCCGACGAACTGTGCACGGAACGAAGGATCGTCCTTGATCTTGCCGCCGAGGCCCGGAGTCTCACCCTCATGGTCGAAGTATGCTCCGACGATGGAACGGTTGTCAGGCTCGAGTGCGATGTATCCCCATACGGGACCCCAGAGGCCAGCGCCATAGACGGGAATCACTTTCGTACCGTTCTTGAAAATATAGACAGGCAGTTCGAAGTCCTTGCCGTCTTTGATGTTGTAGTTCTGAGTTTTAAGCTGTGAGACCGAGTAGATGGCCACTTTCTGTATGTCAAGAACTCCTGTTTCCTCGCCTTTGGCGTTGACGGTCACGGCTTTCTCCACGTTCTCCCTGTAGAAGTCCAGGGTGGCGGCGTTGCCTTTCTCCGCCCAGCTTTCCTTGTCTCCGAACTGGGCCGCGGTCAGTATCTGGCTCACGGTCTCCGCTTTTTCATTTGCTGCCTGCATAGGTCCCAGCTTCTGGGAAACGAATGCCAGAACAGCCGCAACGATCACAACCACGACGGCGGTGTAGATCACTGTATATATGTTACTGTTTGTATTCATAATCTATGCAAGTTTTTTGTAATGACGTTTGATTGAACGCTCCACAACGACGTGGTCGATGAGGGGAACCATCGTGTTCATGAACAGAATGGCGAGCATCATTCCCTCGGGATAGCCCGGGTTGAACAGACGCACGGTGACGCAGAGGGCTCCGATAAGGAAGCCGTAAATCCACTTGCCGCATTCCGTCTGGGCGGAAGTTACGGGGTCGGTCGCCATGAATACGGTACCGAATGCGAAACCGCCGAGCAGCAGCTGGTAGTAGCAGGGAACGTCTGTGATACCTGCGGCAAAACCTACGTAACCGACTGCAAGGGCTCCGAGCACGCTGGAAACCATAATCTTCCAGGATGCTATGCCTGTGGCTACAAGTATGACTGCGCCTATGAGAATGGCGATGATTGAGGTTTCACCGACCGCACCGCCGATGTTGCCGACAATCAGATTCCATACGTCAGGCATCTGTGAGAGCGCTGATGTCGGATTCTCTGCAAGGGGAGTGAGAGGTGTTGCGCCGCTCCAGCCGTCAACGAGGCCTTCTCCGGGGAACCAGCAGGTGCCTTCGGCCAGATAGCGGGTGACACCGCCTGTCCAGATGGCGTCGCCTGTCATCTTGGTGGGGTAGCCGAAGAACAGGAATGCGCGTGCCAGCAGGGCGGGATTCCAAATGTTCATACCGGAACCTCCGAACACTTCCTTGCCTATGATGGTTGCGAAGGCGACTGCCAGCGCAAGTGTCCACAGGGGAATGTCAACAGGTACGATGAGAGGGATGATGAAACCTGTAACCAGGTATCCTTCACTTACTTCCTCACCCTTGATCTGCGCTCCGGCGAATTCGATGCCGAGGCCGACAATGTAGGAGACGAGGAAGAGGGGGATTATGCGGAGCAGACCGTAGCCTACCTTCTGCCAGAAAGTGTAGTCCAGACCGAAGGCCAGCGAGTGCTGGTCGCCTATGTTCCAGGTTCCGAAGCAGAATGCGGGCAGGAGCGCCAGCACCACTATGATGAGAAGCCTCTTGC
>JAKSKP010000002.1 GCA_024401635.1 Bacteroidales bacterium | reverse complement strand
CCGGCACGGTCGCATACGCGACTTGTTGGCATTCGTTTCTTTATTTTACCCCCTGTAAGTCCCCAAGGGGACATACGTGCCTACCCGGCACGGTCGCATACGCGACTTGTTGGCATTCGTTTCTTTATTTTACCCCCTGCCTTTAATGCTTGCCGTAGAAGGCGCAGGAAGCGCACCCGGCGCTGTCCTTGCCCTTGCAGGAGGGCTTGTCCTTGCTGTCCCTGCATTTTCCCCACAACTCCATCTCCTCCGCCTTGGCACACTTGATGCCCAGTTTCTTCATCTGCTCATTGTTCTCTATCTCGGTGTCCGGAAAATGTCCGTTCTTGCGGAAAATGATGTTGAAACACAATCCGACAAGGCACAATGCGACAAGGACAAGAGCTGCGATAAAGACTTTCATCCCGATAAGTTTTACAGGCGCTGGAAGATAGGCCCTATGCTGATGTTGTTGTATACACTGTTTATCACCTCTGCGAAGAGGGGAGCTATGCTCAAAACCGTAATCTTGTCACCCTGCCCGGCAAAATCGTGGGGGATGGTGTCGGTGATGATGACTTCCTTGATGGAACTTCTGTTGATATTCTCCAATGCGTCACCGGAAAGTACTCCGTGGGTCGCGCAGGCACGCACGCTGGCCGCTCCCATCTTCATTAGCACGTCGGCGGCCTTGCACAGCGTTCCGGCAGTGTCTATCATATCATCCACTATCACAATGTCGCGGCCCTCCACTTCGCCTATGGCGGTGATGCTCTCGACCACGTTGGCCTTAGCCCTGGTCTTGTGGCATATTATCATAGGACAGCCGAGCTTCTTGCCGTAGGAATTCGCGCGTTTGGCGCCTCCCATGTCAGGGGCGGCCACGGAGAGGTTCTTCAGCTTGAGCTTCTTTATGTAGGGGAGGAATACGGTCTGTGCATATACGTGGTCCACGGGCACGTCGAAGAAGCCCTGGATCTGGTCTGCGTGCAGGTCGCAGCTCATCACCCTGTCGCAGCCCGCCGCTGTGAGCAGATTGGCCACCAACTTCGCCGCGATGGGTACTCTGGGGCGGTCCTTGCGGTCCTGCCGCGCCCATCCGAAATAAGGGATGACAGCTATCACCTTGTGTGCCGACGCCCTTTTCGCCGCATCTATCATAAGCAGCAGCTCGAACAGGTTCTCCACCGGGGGATTCGTGCTCTGGACAATGTAGACGGAAGCTCCGCGCACGCTCTCCTCATATGCGGGCTGGAATTCACCGTCGCTGAAGGTGAGCAGGTTGCTCTGTCCCAATTCGACACCTAACTTTTCCGCGATTTTCTTTGCCAGGACTTCTGAGTTCCTGCAGGCAAAGATTTCCATTCTGTGTTCGTCGTGCATAGCAAAACAGTTTACAGGAAACTTCCGTAATAATCGACAAAATTACTGAAAATTTCCGAATTAGGCATAGTTGGAAGCAAATTATTGCAGCAGATTATCTATGTGGTCGAGTATCTCCTGCCTGCCGGTGCCTTTAAGAGAGGAACTTACGAAGCAGGACGGGGTGTGGCCGACGATTCCGGCTATCTGCCCCTTAAGCTTTTCAACCTGCTTTGCACAGGCCACGGGACCTGATTTGTCCGCCTTCGTGAAAATGATGGAGAAGGGTATGTCCGATTCTCCCATCTCCCTCAGGAAATCGGCATCCGAGCTGACCAGGTCGTGCCTGGAGTCTATCAGGACGAAAAGTTCCCTGAGCTCCCCGGAATGGTTCAGGTAGTCGCGTATCACGCTTTCTATGGCAGCCCTTTCCGACCTGGACGCCTTGGCGTAGCCGTACCCGGGAAGGTCCACGAGGTACCATCCCTCGTTTATCAGAAAATGGTTGACAAGCCTTGTCTTGCCCGGTCTGGAAGAGGTCATCGCGAGACGCGAATTGCCGCACAGGGCGTTGATCAGCGAGGATTTTCCCACATTGCTGCGCCCGATGAAGGCGAACTCGGCTAGGCGCAGGGAGGGCTTTTCCGTGACCTTGGAACTGCTGCCTGCAAATTTGGTTGAGGAGATCTTCATCATATTGCAAATGTAATCAAATTTCGTTAAATTTGTTGCATATAGCCACGCTCTGCAATGGATACGGAATATATGGATCTTTACGGTCTCCTGACTCGGGTCAAGGACGAAATCGAGGCTGCAATCCCTGACAGCGTCTGGGTGAGGGCCGAGATTGCATCCATATCCGTACGCCGCAACGGTCACTGCTATATGGATATAGTCCAAAGCGAAGGAGGCTCCGTCGTGGCTCAGGCAAGGGCCATAGCGTGGGCGGGAGTGTACGGGCAGATTGCGCCGTATTTCGAGTCGGTGACGGGAGCGCCGCTGTCCATAGGGCAGCAGGTGCTGTTGCGTGTCAGGGTGAACTACAGCCAGAACTACGGCTTCTCCCTCATAGTGGACGACATCGATCCCGAATATACCCTGGGGGATGCCCAGCGTGTGCGTATGGAAACTCTGGAAAGGCTTCGCCGCGAGGGCCTTCTCGAGACCCAGAGGGAACTGGTTCTTGCGGACCTGCCCTACAGCCTGGCTGTGATATCGGCCCCGGATGCGGCGGGCTACAGGGATTTCACCCGTCATCTGGAGGGGAATCAGTACGGTTACAGATTCGGCATCACCCTGTATCCGGCCACCATGCAGGGGGCCGGGTGCGCCGCTTCCATCGCCGGGGCTCTGGGTGAAATAGCCTCCAGCGGAAGGAATTATGATGCGGTTCTGATACTTCGCGGAGGCGGCGGCAAGCTGGACCTTGCCTGCTATGATGAGTATGAACTGTGCGCTGCGGTGGCCCTCCACCCTTTCCCCGTGCTCACGGCGGTGGGCCATGACCAGGACGTGCATCTGTGCGATATGGTGGCGTACGAGGCGCTCAAGACTCCCACGGCTCTCGCCGACAGGTTCATAGAAATCTATGCGGACAGCGAAGCGGGACTGAATGAGTTGAGACAGAGGCTGAAGAATGCCAGGATGACGCGCCTGACGCTTATGCAGGGCCGTCTGGACGTGCTGAGGGCCAGACTGGAGGCCGCCGACCCGCGACGTCTGCTGGAAAAGGGCTTCGTGCTCGTTCTGGGCAGTGACGACCATTTGCTGAAGAAGGCATCCGATGCCAGGGTGGGGGACAGCGTCACCCTGCTCATGAAGGACGGCAGGGTAAGGACAAGGATAGAAAAAGTGGAATTATGAAAAGAAGCGAATACGCAGCGGCCGTGAAGAAGGTCGAGGAAATAATACGGAAGGTGGAGGACCCCGGAACGGGAATCGAGGAGTCCGAACGCCTCATAGCCGAGGCCGGCAAGCTGCTGGACGAATGCAGCGCCTGCCTCAGGACGGAAATGGACAGCATAAAGGAAAAGGAATGAATACCAGGATGATTTACGAGGGCGACCCCTGGCTGGAGCCCTGGAAGAACATAATTGACGGCCGGCACCGCAACATTACTTTCCGCCTGAATTCCCTTGCCGATGCCTCCGGGCATCTGTCAGGCAGGATGAACAACCATCTCCATTACGGACTGCACCATACCGGAAACGGCTGGGTGTTCAGGGAATATGCGCCCAATGCGTCGAAAATCTACCTGCTCGGGGATTTCAACAACTGGAAACGCAATCCCTCGTGGGAACTTCACGCCTGCGGAGGCGGAGATTGGGAAATCAAGGTCCCCGAAGCCTTTCTGCGCCACGGCCAGCTGTACAAGCTTTTCATTGAATGGCCGGGAGGCGGCGGAGAAAGGATACCGTCCTATGCCACGCGCTGCGTACAGGATGCCCAGACCAAGCTTTTCAGCGCCCAGGTATGGAATCCTGCCGAGCCCTATGTATGGAAGAACGGCAAAGTCGGCCCTCGCAGAACCCCTCTGGTGTACGAGTGCCACATAGGTATGAGTTCCGAGCAGGAAAAGGTGGCGACCTTTGACGAATTCAGGGAAAATGTCCTGCCCAGGGTGAAAAGCCTGGGATACGATACGCTGCAGATAATGGCCCTGCAGGAACATCCTTATTACGGGTCATTCGGCTATCAGGTGTCCAATTTCTTTGCACTCAGCAGCCGTTTCGGCACTCCGGATGAGTTCAAGCGCCTTGTGGACGAGGCCCACGGCATGGGTATCGCGGTTGTTATGGACATAGTGCATTCGCACAGCGTGGACAATGAACTTGAAGGGTTGGGGATGTTCGACGGAAGGGAGGACCTCTATTTCCACTACGGGCCTGCAGGACGCCATCCGGCCTGGGGCAGCCGCTGTTTCGACTACGGCAAGAACGAGACCTGCTGCTTCCTGCTGAGCAATCTGAAGTTCTGGATGGAGGAATATCATCTGGACGGTTTCCGTTTCGACGGGGTCACGTCCATGATATACTGGGACCACGGTCTCGGGACCGATTTCGGCAATTACGAGCTATATTTCAACAGCAACGTGGACGAGAGCGCCCTGAGTTACCTGGCCCTGGCCAATGTTCTGGTTCACGAACTGAATCCCGATGCGATAACCATAGCCGAGGACGTTTCCGGACTTGCCGGTCTGGCAGCCCCCTTCGAGGCCGGGGGCATAGGCTTCGACTTCCGTATGAGCATGGGCGTGGCCGACCACTGGATAAAATGGATAAAGGAAAGGGATGACTGGGACTGGAATATGGGGGAGATATGGTGGGAACTCACGCGCAAGCGTTCGGATGAGAAGACCATCAGCTACGCGGAATGCCACGACCAGGCCATGGTGGGCGACAAGACCATAATATTCAGGCTTCTGGATGCACTGATGTATGACGGGATGTCGCGCAGTTCGCAGAATATATTGATTGACAGGGGTATAGCCCTGCACAAGATGATACGCCTGCTGACACTTGTAACGGCCGGGGACGGTTATCTTAACTTCATGGGCAACGAATTCGGCCATCCCGAGTGGATAGATTTCCCCCGTGAAGGCAACGGATGGAGTTTCAAGTATGCCAGACGTCAGTGGCAGCTGGTGGATAATCCGGACCTCAGATATGCCGGCCTGAATGCCTGGGACGCCGCAATGATAAGGTTTGCGCGCAGGACGGGACTGCTGGAGACACCTCCGGTGGAATTGTACAGGAACGACGGGGACAAAGTTCTCGTTATTTGCAGAAAAGATTGTATCTTTGCATTCAATTTCAATCCGGTCCGTTCGTTCACGGATTACGGGTTTGAAGCGCCTTCAGGGAAATATACCTCAGTGCTGGATTCGGACGAAGCGGAGTTCGGAGGCTTCTCGAGGGTGGATGACAAAGTGGAACATCTGGTCGTGGATGGCAGGCTCAAACTGTATCTACCGAGCAGATGTGTTGTTGTTTTGAAAAAAATAGGAAAATAGAATATGGCGTTCTTGAAATTCAACAAAGCCGAACTGGTGAATCTGGAATATTCGCTCCGCCGCGAAATTCTGGGTTCCAACAGTGTCGGGACTTATTTCAACACAAGCATAATCGCCTGCAACACGCGCAAGTACCACGGATTGCTGGTTGTGCCCGTGCCTGCTTTGGACAGCAGAAAATTCGTGCTGCTGTCAGCTCTGGACGAGAGCATAATACTGGGCGGGAAACAATTCAACCTCGGCATCCACTGCTACGGCGACATCTACGAACCCAAGGGGCACAAGTACATTGTGGATTTCGATGCGGACGGTGTTCCGGTGATCACTTACAAGGTGGGTCCTGTGACCATTGCAAAATCCATAGCCATGGCCCCCGACAGGGATCAGGTTCTGATCAGCTACAGGGTGCTGAACGCTCCCGGCAAGGTATCCCTGGTTCTCAAGCCTTTCCTGGCTTTCAGGGATATACACGCGCTGACGTCGGAGAACCCTTCCGCGGATACGGCGTACACTGAGGTCGAGAACGGCGCCGCCTACCGTCTTTATGCGGGTTTCCCCACGCTTTTCCTGCAGACCAGCCTGAAGAGCAGCTATGCCCACCAGCCATACTGGTACAAGGGCATAACCTATTCCAACGAGTACCGCCGCGGCTTCGACTGCCGTGAAGACCTGCTCGTTCCCGGTTCCTTTACCGTCGACCTGCGTGAAGGCTCCGAGCTGATAGTGTCTGCATCCACTTCCGAGGCTGTCTCCCGTTCGCTGAAGGCGAAATTCGAAGGGATAAGGCGCTCCGTTTCCAACGTGGGCAGTCACAAGGACATACTTCTGAACAGCGCCCGCAGCCTGAAGGTTATGGTCGATAGGAAGAAGAAAGTGGTCGCAGGCTATTCCTGGCTGGAGACAGGCCTTCTTCGCGAGACCATAAAATCCCTCCCCGGCCTCACCCTGTACGCGGACGGCGACAAGGCAGGGTTCGAGGAGATACTTGACAATCTGATAGAGGCGGAAGGCGAACGCCTGTACTGCAAGACCACCCAGATCGAGGCCCCGCTGGCCCTGACGGACACTATACAGCAATACATTGCCTTCGGTGCGGACGAAAAGAAGGTCTGGAAGAAATACGGCTCTGTGCTGAAGAGGATAATAGAGAGCTACGCTTCCCGCGAGGAGACTTCCATCTGCCCCAACGGACTGCTGTGGTGCCAGAAATACGGTGTAGCCCTCACGTGGATGAACAGCTACATCAACGGCTCGCCCGTGAATGAGCGCGCGGGCTTCCAGGTGGAGACCAACGCGCTGTGGTACAATGCCCTTTGCTTTGCGATAGAGATGGAGGGCAGGTACGGCGGAGCCAAATCCGCTTTCTGCGCGAAGTGGGCCCCCATCCGCGACCTGGTCAAGGAAAATTACCAGAAGACCTTCATCGTCACCAGCCACAGGGGCTATCACACCCTTGCCGACTATGTCGACAATGCCGGTCAGCACACCGAATGCCGTCCCAATATGCTGTGGGCTGCCTATATACCCTATGACCTTGTGGACGCCGAAGTGCAGTCCGACATAATAGCCACGATTGACAAGGAACTTGTGACCAGAAGGGGTATACGCACCCTGTCGCCGCGAAGCGCCGACTATCGGGGCGTGTATGAGGGCTCCCAGCACGAGCGTGACCTGGCCTACTACAACGGCAGTTCCCGCCCCGACCTGCTCGGGATGTGGGAGGACGTATGCTTCCGTATGGTGGGCCCTTCATTCGCCGGCCGCGCCAAATGGCTGACCGAAGGCTTCTTCGAGGACGTGAACCTTCACGGAGTGGGCTACTTCAGCGAACTTTATGACGGAGAACCGCCTCACGAGCCCCACGGGGCCGTTTCCAGCGCCTGCGCCACGGCTTCGCTGATGCGCTGCCTGTATCTTATGGACAAATATTCAAAGGAGGATTGCAAATGAGAGTGCTGATGTTCGGCTGGGAGTTCCCTCCCCATATTGCAGGCGGCCTTGGAACAGCCTGCTACGGTATGACAAAGGGTCTTGCCGCCAACGGCGTCGAGGTCCTGTTCGTGATGCCTTCCGCATCTGGCGATGAGGACCAGAGCGCTGTCCGTATCCTCAACGCAAGTGACACTCCCGTCGCCGAAGGCGTTCTGGGAGACGTCAACGAGTTCATAGACAAGGTGCAGTTCTTCCGCATAGGTACCAATATGATACCCTATGCCGATCCCGAGGACTTCACAAAAATAGTGGAGAACGAACAGAAGTATCTCCAGAAGGATTTCAGAATCCAGTTCGGCAAGAAATACAAGTTCAGCGGAAAATATGGCTCCAACCTGATGGAGGAGGTTGCAAGATACGCGATGGCCGGTGCCACTCTGGCTATGGAGCACGCTGACGAATTCGACGTGATTCACGCGCACGACTGGCTGACCTATCTGGCCGGAATGGCGGCGAAGAAGGTTACGGGCAAGCCGCTCGTAGTCCACGTGCACGCCACTTCCTTTGACCGCGGCAGCGAGGAGAACATAGACACAAGGGTTTACAGCCTGGAGCGCCGCGGAATGGAGGCGGCCGACAAGGTGATAGCCGTTTCGGAGCTGACCCGCAACATATGCATCAACAAATACGGCATATCCCCCGACAAGGTGGTGGCCGTCCACAATGCGGTGGATTTCAGCGGCAAGGGCGCGATAGACGCGCAGAGGGGCATAAAGGACAAGGTGGTCACTTTCCTCGGCCGCGTCACCTACCAGAAGGGCCCGGAATACTTCATCGAGGCCGCGGCCAAGGTGCTGAAGCGCTGTGACAACGTGCGTTTCGTGATGGCCGGCAGCGGCGATATGCTGAACCGTTGCATCAGGCACGTCGCACGTCTGGGCATATCCGACCGTTTCCACTTCACAGGCTTCCTGCGCGGGGCGGACGTGACAAAGATGTTCGCGCTTTCCGACGTGTACGTGATGCCGTCCATAAGCGAACCTTTCGGCATTTCTCCTCTCGAGGCCATGCAGACCAACGTACCTTCCATCATCTCGAAGCAGTCCGGTGTGGCGGAGGTGCTCAATTATGCCCTGAAGATAGATTTCTGGGACGTGGACGCGATGGCCGACGCCATCTACGGTCTGCTGAATTATCCGGCATTGTCCGAGGTGGCGTCCAAATACGGATATGACGAGGTGAACAACCTCAAATGGAATGCGGCCGCAGCCAAGATAAAGGCGGTCTATGAGTCAGTAGTAAACAAATAAAGTAGCATATGAAACCTAGCATTTGTCTGATATTCAAAGTGCACGAGCCCTCCAGGCTTCGTCTGTACCGGTTCTTCGACATAGGAAAGGAATCGCATTATTACGATGATTTCGCCAACAGAAGCGCGATGATGAAGGTGGCTGCAAACAGCTATCTTCCGATGAATGAGATGCTCCTGAAACTCATCAAGTCAACGGGCGGAAAGCTCAAGGTGGCCTTTGCCGTGTCCGGAACGGCGCTCAGCCAGCTGGACCGTTATTGCCCCGAGGTGATAGACGGCTTCAGGGAGTTGAGCGGAACGGGATGCGTGGAGTTCCTCTGCGAACCTTATTATCATTCGATGGCTGCCGTGGGCAATGACGCCGAGTTCATCCATCAGGTGGAGAAACACAAGCTGGCCCTCAAGAACAGCATCGGGGCCGAGGCCGTGACTTTCGTGAACACCGATATGGTGTACAACGATGCCATAGGCGAGAAAGTTCAGAAACTCGGCTTCAATACCATACTCACCGAAGGCGCACGTCATATCCTTGGATGGCGCAGTCCCAACTACGTGTACAGGGGAGCGTATTCTCCCAAGCTGAAACTTCTCCTTCGCAACGCAGGTCTCAGCGATGACCTTTCCCTGCGCTTCGATTCGCGCGGATGGAGCGAGTGGCCCCTCACTGCGGATAAATATTACGGATGGCTGTGCGGGTGCCAGAATGACCAGGTGGTGAACATATGCCTGAACTACAAGATATTCGGCGACTATTTCCGCAAGGAGACAGGCATCTTCGATTTCTTCGAGTCTCTGGTCAACACCGTTGTCGGGGACGGCAAGTTCAATTTCGCCACCCCTTGTGAAGCCGCGACGCGCAAGGCCGTCGACAGCTTCGACGTGCAGGATCCCATTTCCTGCGAGGACGAGGAGAGGGATATGGCCAAGTGGCTTGGCAACGAACTGCAGAAGGATGCCTTCAACAAGCTCTATGCGCTTGAGGAGAAACTGTCCATCATCAATCTTCCCCAGCTGTGGGAGGATTACGGGCATCTTCAGGAGAGCGACCACTTCTACAATATGAACACGAAATTCTTCACTGATGGAGGTACGCACAGATATGTGAACCCTTACGATACTCCTTATGAGGCCTTCATCAACTATATGAACGTGCTGGCTGACTTCGCCCTGCGCGTGCAGAATGAACTTAATTAATTTTTTGAAACTGAAATGGAATTCAATCAACCATCGTGGAACAGCGTCGTGGTGTCACGGCATCTTCCCGAAAAACTGAAAGACCTTGAGGTGCTGAGCCGCAACCTCTGGTGGTGCTGGAACGAAAGTGCAAAGGAACTGTTCAGACTCGTTGACGCAGAATTGTGGGATAAGACCAACAACCCCATAGAGATGCTCGGAAAGGTAAGTTCGAGACGATACCGTGAACTGGAGAACGACCACAAGTTCCTTGCGGAACTCGGTCGCGTCATGGACGAGTTTGAGGAATATATGGCTCTCAAGAAGGAGAGGAAGGAGCCGTCGATTGCATACTTCTGTATGGAGTATGGTCTTGACACCTCCCTCAAGATATATTCAGGCGGCCTCGGTATACTTGCCGGGGACTATCTCAAGGAGACTTCCGATATGAACGTGAACCTGGTGGGCATAGGCCTGCTTTACAGGTTCGGATATTTCACCCAGCTCCTGTCCGCCCAGGGTGCCCAGGTGTCCAAATACGACCCGCAGGACTTTATGAAGATACCCGCTTCCCCCGTGCTGGACGAGAACAACAACTGGGTCACCGTCAGCGTGAACCTGCCCGGCCGTTCCCTCACCGCGCGCATATGGAGGGTTGACGTTGGACGAACGGAGCTCTATCTGCTCGACACCGACTTCGAGGCCAACACGCCCGAAGACCGTCAGGTCACCTACCATCTTTACGGCGGCGACTGGGAGAACAGGCTCAAGCAGGAACTGCTTCTGGGCATAGGCGGCATACGCGCCCTGCGCAAGATGGGCATACATATGAGCGTATACCACTGCAACGAAGGACACGCCGCATTCGTCGGCCTCGAGAGGATACGCGAGTACGTGCAGGTGGACGGGCTTACATTCAATGAAGCCCTTGAGAACGTAAGGTCCTCATCCCTGTTCACCACCCACACTCCCGTTCCCGCCGGTCACGACTCTTTCGACGAGGGGCTTCTTCGCAACTACATAGGCCACTTCCCCCAGCGTCTCGGCGTCGACTGGGACACGCTGATGGGTATGGGCAGGATGAATCCGAACGACCACAACGAAAAATTCTCGATGAGTGCCCTGGCAGCCAATATCAGCCAGGAGATAAACGGAGTGTCCTGGCTTCACGGCAAGGTCAGCCAGGAAATACTGGCCCCTATGTGGACCGGTTATCTCCCGGAGGAGAACCACGTCACCTACGTTACCAACGGCGTGCATTATCCCACCTGGGCCGCTCCTGTGTGGAAGGACATCCACGCAAAGGTCTTCGGCCGCGAATTCGCCACGCATCACTATGACAAGAAATGCTTCGAAGGCATATACCAGGTGCCTGACGATACAATATGGGCAACGCGCAATACTCTGCGTACCAAATTGATAGACGAGATCAAGAATCGTCTCAACGACCCCATTATGAGCGTCCATTACACTCCGCGCCAGATTGTCACCATCAAGGAGACTCTCAGGGACGATGTGCTGACCATAGGCTTTGCCCGCCGTTTCGCGACTTACAAGCGCGCCCATCTCCTGTTCCGCGACCTGGACCGTCTGAACGAGATAGTGAACAATCCCTCCCGTCCGGTGCAGTTCATATTCGCCGGCAAGGCGCATCCTGCCGACAATGCCGGTCAGGATCTCATCAAGATGATAGTGGAGATATCGAAGCGTCCAGAATTCATAGGCAAGATAGTGTTTGTGCCCAATTATGACATCACACTTGCGAAATTCCTGGTTCAGGGAGTGGATGTATGGATGAACAATCCCACGCGCCCTCTCGAGGCTTCGGGCACGTCAGGCGAGAAGGCGGCCATGAACGGTGTGATGCATTTCAGCGTTCTGGACGGATGGTGGGTGGAAGGCTACCGCAAGGATGCGGGATGGGCGCTTCCCCAGGAACGTACCTATGACGACCAGAACTACCAGGATGAATTGGATGCCGCAACTATATATGCCATACTGGAGGGCGAGATTGCTCCCGACTTCTACGAGACGGATCCCAAGCTGGGATATTCTCCCCGCTGGATAAAATATATCAAGAACACTATCGCCCAGGTTGCCGCAAACTTCACCACGAACCGTATGCTTTCGGATTATGTGGAGCAGTACTACAAACCCCTTGCAGAACGTAAGATTCGTCTGCGTGAAGGCAATTTCAAACTGGCTCGCGAAATAGCGGCCTGGAAATCGATGGTCGAGGCGGAGTGGCCCGGCATAGAGGTGCTGTCAGTAATCAAGCCGGACAGCAATTCCGCCCTGCAGAACGAGTTCCACAGCGAGGTCGTCCTCAAGATAAACAAGCTCCAGCCCGAAGATATAGGTGTGGAGGTGCTGTTCGCCACTACTGACTCGAAGGGAGCCCTTCACATACAGCAGGCCATACAGTACAACTGTGACGAATTCAAGGATTTCACGGCCAGATATTCTGCCGACATAAGGCCCGACCACTCAGGCGCCTACCAGGTTGCGGTCAGAATGTATCCGAAGAATCCGATGCTGGCGTCACGTCAGGATTTCGATCTGGTAAGATGGTTGTAACAGCCGGTTTCTTCGATGGAGTACACATAGGCCACCGCCGCGTTCTGGACGTCCTTCTAGGGACGGGAGAAGCGGCGGCGGCCGTGACTTTCTGGCCTCATCCGCGCGTGGTCCTGCAACAGGATGCGGATTCTCTCAGCCTGCTGGACAGCCTGGAGGAAAAGGAGGCTGGACTGCGCTCCGCCGGAGTAAGCGACATAAGGCTCCTGGAGTTCACAAAGAGTCTTGCGGCTTTGTCCGCGGAAGACTTCATCAGGAGGTATCTCATCGGGGATATGGGGTGTACGCATCTTGTCCTCGGCCCGGACAACCGTTTCGGCAGCGATGCCCTCGACACTGCGGCGATTGCCTCCCTGGCCTCGTCGATGGGTCTGAAGACAAGTGTGGTGGATCCGGTGATGGTGGATGGCGCCCCTGTCAGCAGCACACGCATACGCAGGGCCCTGGACTCGGGAGACATAAGCGCCGCGAACGGGATGCTGGGCTATGAATACAGTCTGTCCGGCATTGTCGTACCGGGAAACCGTCTCGGACGTACCATAGGCTTCCCGACGGCAAACGTCAGCCCCTCATTCCCCCTCAAGGCGGTTCCCGCCAACGGCGTCTATGCCACGAGAGTTACGGTGGGCGGGACAGTCTATGCCGGGATGACGAACATAGGAGTGAGACCGACCGTCGGCAACGGAGGGGAAAGGACCATCGAAACCAATATTTTCGACTTCAACGAAGATATCTACGGACACCAGATCAGTCTGGCGTTTACGGATAGAATAAGGGACGAGCGTCATTTCTCTTCGATGCAGGAACTTGGCAGGCAATTGGTGCAGGATAAGAAAAAAATTTTATATATTTGCAAACAGTGATAACAACAGGGTTCCCTGACCGTCAAGCGAAGGGGGCTCCTTAATTTTTTAACGTTTTTATTATGGCAATTCATTATATGACCCAGGAAGGGTATGACAAGTTGAAGAGGGATCTCGCTGATGCCCTGGCCCAGCGTCCTGTAATTTCGGCAGCCATCGCCGAGGCTCGTGAGAAGGGAGACCTGTCCGAGAACGCGGAATACGAGAGCGCTCGCGAGGCGCAGGGACTGCTGGAGATGAACATTGCTCGTCTTCAGGACCTTGTCGCCAATGCCCGTGTCATAGACGAGAAACAGCTCAGCACGGACAAAGTGGGAATGCTCTCCAAGGTGAAGGTGAAGAATCTGACGCTGGGAAGGGAGATGCAGTTCACCATAGTGGGCGAGCAGGAGGCGAATTTCGCGGCCGGCAAACTTGCGGCCACCACTCCAATAGGTAAGGCCCTGATAGGGCACAAGGTTGGCGAGGTCGTTGAGGCTCAGGCTCCCAACGGTGTGATGAAGTTTGAAATACTCGACATTTCATTATAAATATATGTCAACCATTTTCACGAAGATTGCTAAGGGCGAGATTCCTTCCTGGTGTGTCGCCCAGAGCGAGGATTATTATGCCTTTCTGGATATAAATCCGATGGCGGAGGGTCATACTCTCGTAATACCCAGAAACGTTGAGAAGGATTATATTTTCGACCTTTCCGACAAGGATTACGCCGGACTGTGGGAATTTGCCGCAAAGGTGGCGAAGGCCATAAGGAATGCGGTTCCCTGCGCCCGTGTAGGCGTTGCGGTTCTCGGTATGGAAGTCCCTCACACCCACATACACCTTGTACCTCTGCAGACAGAGGCGGATATGGATTTCCGCAAGGAAAAACTCAAACTTGCTCCGGAGCGTTTCGAACAGATAGCTCTGGCCATCAAATCAGAATATGAAAAATTATAGACTCGTCGTCCTGGCCGCACTGCTTGTCGCCGGACTTTCATCCTGCAACAAAGCTGTTGTAGAAGGCCGTTTCACCGCGGCTCCCGCATCGGGGACCGTCATTGCCAAGACGCTGGACGGGGCCTCGATGAAGACTGTTGACACCATAAAGGTCAAAGGCACTGATTTCAGATATTCGGTCAAACTTGTCAGGAACCAGCCGGAATTCATATACCTCTACTGTGGGCAGACCAAGGTGGCGTCGCTGCTGCTGAACGTGGGTGACCGCGTGAGCGTGGAATGCGACACTCTCGGCAGCTGGACCGTCTCCGGCTCGGAGGAATGCGAAAAGCTGCGTCAGAACGAGATGGAACTCGCCGCGATCAACGCGCTTCCTTCCATAAGCCTGAAAAAGTATATCGAGTACTATCGCAAGATGACAAAGTACGTTGTGGAGAATTCCGGTTCAATGACAACCATCCCCGTGCTTTTCAGCAAGATAGGCGAGACTCCCGTGTTCAGCCAGGCTACTGATGCCGTGGTTTTCAGAAACGTGGTGGATTCTTTGACGCAGAGGTATCCTGACTCGAAATACGTCAAGATGCTCCTCAACGAGACCAAGGCGCGTACTGACCGTATGGCCCTGAAGACTTTGCTTGAAAGCGCGGATGCGCGGAGCTATCCCGACGTCAAGCTCCCCGGAATGGACGGAGAGAATCATTCCCTCGTGGAATATGCCGGTGGAGAACCCGTGTTGCTGGTTTTCTGGGATGCCAACGATGCCCTCAACAAGATGTTCAATCTGGAAGTGCTCCTTCCCGTTTATGAGAAATACGTAAGCGCCGGACTGAAGATATATGCCGTCAACCTCAATGCGGACAAGTCCACCTGGGCTATGGCCGTAAAGGAGCAGAAACTTCCCTGGATGAACGTTTGCGACAGCTACGGCAAATCCGTTGACCTGTTCGGCGTGACATCTGTTCCTATGGCGATAATGCTGACAGATGACGGCCTACAGAGGGTCAGCGACGTCAGCAAGCCATCGTTGGAGAAAGCGATAGCCAAGGTGCTGAAATAGAGCGATTTATTCCGTTTTCCGGAACAGGCTCTCAGCTTTGACACGACGGGACTCCTTCTCTGAGGCCAGGCGCAATCTCACTTCACCGGTATTGTACCTTCCCGTGACCCAGCCGCCCTCGGCATTGCTGATGAATACCACTTTGATTCTGTGCAGGCCTTTCTCAAGGGCAATCTCCCCGTCATTGCGTGAGTAACGTCTCACAAGGCCGTTGTTGTTCACTATAAGCCTGCCGTCAATCCACAGCATGTCATTTTCAGTGGAGAACCTGTATACGCCGTCCTTGTCTATCTTGAGGTAGCCTTCCGCCTCGCATGCATAGAATCTGGCGCCCACCATATCCCGGGTATACTCCTCCTGGGTAGCCATGGCGTGGAGATCGTCTATGTGAATGGTCTCCCATTCCGTGACATCCGCAAAATCCTCCACGCGGAGGAAATTCCCGTAAGTCTTCCTCATCACAAGTCCGTTCTCGACTTTGCCTGCGGACACGGCGGGGGAGAGGGTCTCCTTTTTCACATTGACCGTGCGCACCATACTCATCTGGCCTCCGGGAAGGACTGTGCGTATCTTTATCACGCCGGAGTTGTCGAAATGAATCGGCCCGGTGTATTCCTTTGACTTCAGCCCGGGGTCCTTGCCGTTAAGTGTGTATACCATCTTCTCCGGACGGGTTGTGGTGAATTCCACGTCTGTAGCATCGGTGAAAACAAGATTCGAGCAGGAACCTCCAGGCTGTTCGGGAAGAGGTATGTGATAGTTTACCTTATGCAGGTCGAGCCTTGCCGCAGCCTCGTCCGTGCGACGTGCGAAATCCTTGAAATCTTTCTTTTCAAGCGGCGTCCAGGCTATCTCGGCAAGTGCAAGTGAGCGCGGGAAAAGCATATATTCCCTTTGTGCGAGACTGTACAGGTATTCAGACCAGAGATTCCCCTGCACTCCGAGAATCCTCCCTGCGAGCCCTTTTTCCTCCAGCACTTCCGGTACGGGATTGTAACTGTATATTTTCTCGAGGGTGATATAACGCCCGAAAGCCAGAGGTTCTGCCTTGCTGTCTCCCTGATAACTGTCCAGATACATTCCTTCGTGACTTGGCGTCATCACGACGTTGCGGCCCATTTCAGCTGCGGCAATGCCTCCTTTTTCGCCCTGCCAGGACATAACGGTGGCGTTGGGGCTGAGGCCGCCCTCGAGAATTTCATTCCATCCGACAAGTTTCTTCCCATATTTGGCCAGAATCTGCTCCATACGCTTCACTGCATAGCTCTGGAGCTTCTCTTCGGCCGTGAAATGCTCGTCGGCAACGAGGCCCTCGGCCTTTATCCTTGCCTGGCAGTCAGGGCAGGTGACCCATTCGTTCTTCTTGCATTCGTCGCCTCCTATGTGGAAATATTCTCCGGGGAAAATCGCGGCAACTTCCGCCACGATATCCTCAAGGAATTCGAAAGTGCGGTCCTTGCCAGGGCAGAAAACCTTGTCAGTTGTGCCCCAGGTGTAGAAATTGTCTATCTTGAAATTCTTGCAGGATATTTCCGGATAAGCCCTCACAGCCGCAATTGCGTGGCCGGGCATCTCGATTTCGGGCACTATCGTGATGTGGCGCTGAGCGGCATATTCGACGAGTTCCCTGAGTTCATCCTGTGTGTAGAATCCTCCATGCCTGGTACCGTCGAACTCAGTCCTCCAGGCTCCGATCTCAGTCAGGCGGGGATATTTCTTTATCTCGATGCGCCAGCCCTGGTCGTCTGTCAGATGCAGGTGGAAGACGTTTATCTTGTAGCCGGCAAGTATGTCCATATGCTTCTTTATGTCCTTCAACCCGACGAAATGGCGGCAGGGGTCCACCATCGTGCCTCTCCATTTGAAGCGTGGGTAATCGCGTATGCTGACGCAGGGAATGCTCCAGTCGGCCTTTTTTACCTTGACCGGGCTGTCGATTGCCGGGGGAAGCATTTGGAATATGGTCTGCACGGCATAGAAAAGTCCGGCTTCGTCCGCTCCCACGGCCTTGATGCGGTCGGGGCTGACTTCCAGAGTGTAGCCTTCCGGGGGGAGCCCCGCCTCGGGATCAATGCCAAGCTTTATGTTTCCTTTGTCGGAAAGCGTTAGGGCAATGCCCGATGAGCGCAGGAGCTTCGCCGAAAGTATGTCGGCAACCCGCACCGCCTCTGCACCGTTCGCGTTTATCGCCGCTCCCTTGAAGCAGAATCTTCCTTCAGCTGCACTTATGCTGACGGGTTCAGGTATGATACCGTATTGGTTGCAGTAGGCATTCTGGAAAGAGAACGCCAGAAGCATTGCCGCAAAGATTACTGACAATGACTTTTTCATATAATTATTTGTTCAATGAATCCTTGACCAGCTGTCCTACCTCGGCATTGTCGTGTATTCCGACAAACTTCGCGGCATCGGGACCGTATGCGAAAACAGGGACGGTAATGCCATTGTGCCCCTTGGTAGAGAAATGCACTTTCACGGAACGATCTTCCAGACTACCTTTTATCAGGGTAAGACCGCCGGTGTTGTGGTCGGCCGTGACAACGACCAGAGTGTGCCCGTCCTGTTCCGCCCACTGGAGCACCTTGCCTACCGTGCGGTCAAAGTCGAACAGTTCCTCTGCCATATAGCCTACTTTCTGCTCGTGGCCCCAGTCATCAATGCGGGAACCTTCCACCATAAGGAAGAAACCGTTCCTGTTATTCAGAGTCTCGATGGCCTTCATGGTGGTGCGCTCGAGGTAATTGTCCCTCTCCAGTGCCGGGGCCATTTCTGTTTCGGCCATCAGAGCGAGCACCTTGTCGCCTTTTGTGGCCTCGATTTCTTCGTTGGTTTCGGCGAATTCATAGCCCTTGGCCCGCATTTCGGCCACAAGGTCGCGTCCGTCTTCCCGGTTACGCCAGAACTTGATGCCTCCGCCTGCGATGAAATTTATCCCGGAGTCAACGTATTGGGCGGCGTTCGCCTCCTCGTCGTCACGGCTGTCTGAGTGGCCGAAGAAGTCCAGAGGAGTGGCGTCATTCAGACGGCAGGTGACTATGATTCCTGTCTTCATGCCCTTGTCGCGGGCCATGCAGAGCGAAGATTCCACGGGATTGCCTTCCGGGTCCAAACCCATCCAGCCGTATTTAGTCTTGACGCCGGTACCAAGCGCCGAACCGCCTGCGCAGGAGTCGGTGATGAGCTTGTTTACGGTGTGGGTGCGTGAAAATCCCGTATATACGAAATTGTCGATATTGAGAGCCCCGCCGTTGAGCACCCAGGCGGTGCTGAGCTGTTCGAGGCCCATTCCGTCTCCTACCATAAAGATGACGTTCTTTATCTTATTGCCTTTGACCTGGTTGACGTGGACCGGCGCATATGGAGTCCCGACCATATATCTGTCATCGTCCCGGAAAGAGTCGTTGGCATATCTGGAACGGTCACGCGTGTCGGAGTTGTCAACTACGGACAATGCGCTGATTGCAGCGTTCCAGCCCTGAAGTCTGATTTCGCCCGTTGCGCTGCATCTGCATGTGACCGTCCTGGTCTGTCCTGGCAGCAGGGAGATGAAATTGTCGGACCAGAATGCCGGTACAATCAGATTGCCGTCGGCTCCGGTCAGTTGGAGTATGTTCTGGAAGGAGACGGTGTTGGACGTGTTCGTCAGGGTGACGGTGTATTTGTCGGCTGTCCTGACCACGTTCATCTCCACTTTGGCTTCAGGGAGGGCCGTTACGAAACCAAGATCACTGTATTTGCTGATCGGCACCATATACCAGTTCGCCTTCTTCCAGTTGTAAACGTTGTTCTCCGCCGGAAGGCAATAGAAATTGTCGGCAATAGCCTCTCCGTTTCCGTCGGTAAGCTCCAGAGCCAGGAATATGCCCTGGGCGCGGTCTACCGGGGCCACCTTCACGGCCTTGTTGTCGGTGGCGTTTACGGGAAGTGAAATGTCGGATATGATATTGGATGATGTGTCACATATCCTTATTCTGGCTGTAGCGGATACGTCGGCTCCCGATTCGTTCACGGCGTATACGCAGTTGTCCTTGTAATTGAATATCAGTTGGACAGGAGCGCAGGCCTTGCGTGTTCCGTAATAGGCCGCGGTAGGCACCATATACCAGTCATACTGCTGCCAGTACAATGACGGCCAGGCCGAGTTGAGCATCCACTGGATGATGCCGGTGGATGTGGGGATGTTGCAGCGGAAGGCTTCGTACATTGCCCTGGTGGCATCATAGTCCAAGGCATGCGCCCTGTTCACGTACTCCTCAAGGGTGGAGGCCTTGCCGAAGGTTCCGTTTATCACCTGCGTCATCACCTGCGTGTTGTTCATTGCGGATGAAGAACTTGTGCAGTGTATGTCCCAGTCACGGCTCAGCGGCCACAGTGAGGACTCCGGCATCATACGTCTCAGGGAGGGAAGCTGTGGAATGTTCATCCCGACGCCTGTTTCGGTGTTGAAACCGAAGGCACCTCCGCCTTCCTCGTCCACATACCAGTAGTCGGGACCGACATAGTCGTACGGGCCGTCCATCTTCGTACCGGAAGGACCTCCGTATCTGCTGGTCAGATTCTTTGCGGAGCATACATACGGACGGTATTCATACTCGTCGTATATCTCCATATAGCGTTTTTCGAGTTCCGGGCAGGGTATTCTGTCGCTGCCGGTCAGCCAGCATATTATCGAAGGGTGATTGTGCAGACGTATCACCTGGTCGTGGAAATACCTGACAGCCATATCAATGGATTCCTCGCTGCTGATGCATCCGTAGCCGTCCGTTTCGGGCAGACCGCAGTAGTCTTCCCATTCCCACTGACAGCTCCAGCCCACCATAGCCATCAGACCCAGCGAGTCGCAGCAGTCGTAGATATTGTCGTCCTTGCCCCATATATTCTCGAAGCGGATGCAGTTCATACCCATATCCTTGACGTATTCGGCCTGAAGCAGATTCGACTCGTGGGTATCCCGGAGCAGAAGTTCGTCTGTCCAGCCGGCGCCTTTGACCAGCACTCTGCGGCCATTGAGGAAGAACTGACGGAAATTGTCCTTCACTTCGCTGGTGATGCTGCGTACGCCGAAGCGCACGTTCCTGTTGTCGGAAAGCCTGCCGCCTTCCGTGAAGCTGACGTTCATATGATACAGCTCCGGCGTGCCCAGATCCCAGGTCCACCATACGCGCGGCTTTTCGATATGGAGCATTCCCATCTCCTCCGGTGTCAGCCTGACCTTTGTCCCGCCGGCCGGCACGCTTACAGGAACGGAAGCCGTTCCGTTTTCGTAACTTACCGTAAGTATGCCTTTTACTGTCTTGTCAGTATTGTTTGCCAGCGTTACGTCCACGTTCAGATCGGCACTTGCGAAAGCTTTCACGTCGAGTTCAGGCTTGACGAAGGCATCCTTTACGCTGACCCTGCCCGTGGTTTTCAGCACCACGTCGCCGGTGATTCCCATACTCTCTCCCAGCGGGCGCGGATTCCAGTCCACGAAACCTATGTTCAGGTCGCCTTTCTTTGCCCGGTATACGGTAACCTCGAGAGTGTTGTCACCCTTTTTGTTCAGCAGACCGGTCACGTCGAATTCCCTTACGACGAAAACGCCCGCCGTAGTGTCGGCGTCGGCTATCTTCCGTCCGTTGAGCACTATGTCGGCATAAAAATCTATGCTCTTGAAGACCAGAGTGTTGTGAATGCCTTTTCCGGTATTTGCGCTGAAACTCGTGGTGAAGGTCCACCCTTCGTCATAGATTCTTTTGTCCAGTCTGGAATAGTTGTCGGCAAAATAGATGTCGGCAGGCAGCTTGCCCTTCTGAGCGAGGGCTCCGGCTACTGTGGCGGGTACTTTGACGTCAATGACCTCATTGGAACCGTTCTTCTGGAGTTTCCATGAAGACAGGGTCTGCTCTTTGGCACCGGCGATTACGGCGATGCCCGTCAGCAGGCAGATGATAAATGTTCTTTTGTTCATAACAGTGATGCGCCTATGATTGCGGCGTCCGATTGGGATGAATATCCTATTTTGAGTTTTTTTATGCTTTCGTGGAAAGGGAATATGTTCTCCAGGCGGCTCAGCATTTCGCTTTCGAAGTATCTGCCGGCGTTGGATATGCCACCTCCGAAGACTATCATATGCGGGTCGTAGGCACTGACCACGATGCTCAGCAGGTCGGCAAGATAATACCCGTACTGCCTGAATGTCTCAAGGGCCTGTCCATCGCCTCTTCCGGCCCTTTCACAGAATTCGGCCGGTGTCGCGCCCCTGTCGAGGAAATAGCTTTTGCCGCACCAGTATTCCAGCGGCCTGCCGTTGTAGGGCAGCCAGGTAAGTTCTCCGCATCCGGTGTTGGCCCCGTTGATGATTTTCCCCTCGTTGACTACGCCTATGCCTACACCGGTGCCGAGGGTGATGCCTACGAATATACCCTTGCCGTCATCACCGCACAAATGCGCCGCCCCTATTGTGAAACAGTTGGCGTCGTTGTTGATGCTGACAGGTACGTTGTAGCGTTTCTCCAGCTCCTCCTTGAGATGGACCTCCTTCCAGGAGGGGATGTTGGCCGTGTCATATACTATCCCTTTCTCCACATCCACCACCGAAGGCACGCCAACCCCTATGGAGTCTATGCCATCGATATGTCCGTCAATTATGGAGAACAGGTGTCCGAGTGTCTCCTCCAAAGTGTGTTCCTTGTCAAATGAGGGATATGATGATGCAGAAAGCAGTTTGCCGTCCCTCACGACACCGACATTTACAGTCGTTCCTCCTATGTCTATGCCAAGCTTCATTCTCTAATGGTTGTATATTGCAAATATAATCTCAAAGACCTCCGGTGCAGTAAGTGATTTGCGTATTATTTATTGCTATTTGCGTAATTCATTTTCACGGAATTCGGATTTCAGTGGTGAAAACCAGCCGTGCCATATCGGTTCCGATTCTTTGTTATGCAGCCATGCCTTTCATAAACAGGTTCTTGATGAACGGGAATACCGCGTTGGCGGCCTCGTGCAGCTTGCCGTACATAAGGGAGGCGTCCAGCGTTTCCTTGTCGACAAGGGTCACGATGTTGTTCACCATATCGAACACAAGCACCAGAAGACCGATGATGAGGGCCTGCTTCAGTATGCCCAGGACGATGCCCAGCAGTTTGTCTATGCCGGCGCCGGCCACGTCCTTGACAATCTTGCTCAAGGCCAGTCCGAGCAGTCTCAGAAGGAAATACACGGCTATGAAGATGATGACGAACGACAGTATGCGTGCCGCATTGCCCGGCAGGTTCACGACAGAGGCCAGACTTGCGCCCAGGGGTTTTGCGAATTGATAGGAGATCAGGGCCCCCAGCCATATTGCAAGAATGGTAACTACCTGAAAGATAAAGCCTTTCTTTATTCCGGTGAAGAACCCCGGAATGAGGATTAGCAGCAGCAGAATAATGTCGATTGTGTTCATTTTTTTTGTATCTTTGCAGTTTGTTAAAAAGTTGCATTACAAAAATAGCAAAAAATCGCCAAAAATTCTATGGGTTTCAAGGAATATAACGGACTGGATCTTGTCGGACTGAGCGCAGAGGTGCTGGAAAAGTGGAAGCGTGGAGACACTTTCGGAAAGTCTCTCGAACTTCGCGAGGGCTGCCCCGAATTCGTTTTCTTCGAGGGACCTCCGTCAGCCAACGGCCGCCCGGGAATCCATCACGTCATGGCCCGCAGCATCAAGGACTCCATCTGCCGCTACAAGACCCAGACGGGCTACAAGGTGAAGCGTCGCGCCGGATGGGACACCCACGGTCTGCCCGTTGAACTGGGCGTTGAGAAGAAACTGGGCATCACCAAGGAGGATATAGGCGGCAAGATAAGCGTGGAGGACTACAACGCCACCTGCCGCAAGGAGGTGATGAAATACACCGCCGAATGGGAGTCTCTTACGGACCGCATAGGCTACTGGGTGGATATGAAGGACCCGTACATCACCTATGACAACCGCTATATCGAGACACTTTGGTTCCTGCTCAAGGATATCTACGAGAAAGGGCTTCTCTACAAGGGATACAGCATACAGCCTTATTCGCCCGCTGCGGGGACGGGTCTGAGCACCCACGAGCTCAACCAGCCCGGATGCTACAGGGACGTCAAGGATACTACCTGCACCGCGCAGTTCCGCTTCACGGGCAGGGGATCCAACGGCTCGGAGGCGGTGGAAGCCGCCCTCAGGATGGCTGAGGATGCCGGGCTTCCGGTGCATTTCCTGGCCTGGACCACCACACCCTGGACGCTTCCTTCCAATACCGCCCTGTGCGTCGGACCCAACATAGACTACGTTATGGTCAAGGCCGCCAATCCCTACAGCGGCGCGCCTTCGGCATACATTCTGGCCAAAGCCCGTCTGGAAGCCGTGTTCGCAAAGATGGAATACGAGACCTTCCCCTGCACTTTCAAGGGCAGCGACCTGGTCGGCCTCGAATACGAACAGCTGATCCCCTGGTTCAATCCCGGAGAAGGTGCGTTCCGCGTGATTCCCGGCGATTACGTCACCACGGAGGACGGTACGGGCATAGTTCATATAGCCCCTACTTTCGGTGCGGATGACAACAAGGTGGCCAGGGCCGCCGGCGTCCCTCCCATGCAGGTTGTGGACCTCAACGGGGAGAAGCAGGCGCAGGTGGACCGTCAGGGCCGTTTCTACCGTATTGAGGACCTTGATCCTCAGTGGTGCGCATCCAATATGTCGCCCGAATATGCCCAGTGGGCAGGGCGCTATGTGAAGAACGCGTATGACGACAGCCTTCCCGCCGACGCTCCCACGCTGGACGTGGACATCTGCGTGATGCTCAAGATGCAGGGCAAGGCCTTCAGAATAGAGAAACATACACATACATATCCCCACTGCTGGCGTACCGACAAGCCGGTTCTGTATTATCCTCTCGACTCCTGGTTCATACGCACCACCGCAGTGCGCGAGCAGATGATGCAGCTCAACGACACTATAGACTGGCGCCCTGAGGCTACCGGTACCGGAAGGTTCGGAAAATGGCTGGAGAACATCCAGGACTGGAATCTGAGCCGCAGCCGTTACTGGGGTACTCCGCTTCCCATCTGGCGCAGCGAGGACGGCAAGGCCGAGAAATGCATAGGCAGCCTTGTCGAACTGTACCGGGAGATAGAGAAAGCGGTTGCCGCCGGAGTGATGAAGAGCAATCCCCTCAAGGAAAAAGGCTTCGTTCCCGGCGACAAATCCAAGGAGAACTACGACAGGATAGACCTTCACCGTCCCTATGTGGACCGCATATTCCTCGTGTCAGAGGATGGAAAGAAGATGGTGCGCGAGACGGACCTCATCGACGTGTGGTTCGACAGCGGCGCGATGCCCTACGCCCAGGAAGGCCTGCGCAATCTTGGCAACAAGTGCTTCGGCCAGACAGCCGATTTCATCGCGGAAGGCGTCGACCAGACCCGCGGATGGTTCTATACCCTTCACGCCATAAACACTATGGTGAGCGGCAAGGCCGCATACAAGCGCGTCATTTCCAACGGGCTTGTCCTGGACAAGTACGGAGCCAAGATGAGCAAGCGTCTGGGCAATGCCGTGGATCCTTTCGAGATGCTCGACAAATACGGTGCTGACGCCATCAGATGGTATATGATGACCAATGCTCAGCCTTGGGACAATCTCAAGTTCGACGAGGCCGGCGTTGATGAGGTGCGCCGCAAGTTCTTCGGCACGCTCTACAACAGCTACTCCTTTTTTGCTCTCTATGCGAACGTGGACGGCTTCGATCCCGAGGGAGAATATGGCGTACAGCCTGAGCTTTCCGAACTTGACCGCTGGATAATCAGTCTGATGAACACTCTCGTCGCCGACGTAAGGGCTGCGTACGAGAATTATGACGTCACCCTGGCCGGACGTTTGATACAGGATTTCGTGTGCGACAACCTCAGCAACTGGTACGTGCGTCTGGGACGCAAGCGCTTCTGGGGCGGAGGTATGACTCCAGACAAGCTTGCCGCCTACAGGACTATGCACAAGGTGCTCGTCACCATTGCCCAGCTTGGCGCTCCCATCGCTCCTTTCTATATGGACAGACTTTATTGCGACCTGGTTCCCGGGGCTGAGAGCGTGCATTTCACCATAATGCCCGAAGTGGACGCCGAAGCACAGGACAAGGAACTGGAGATGCGTATGGATCTGGCCCAGCGTGCCTCATCCATGGTGCTGGCCCTTCGCCGCAAGGTGAACATCAAGGTACGCCAGCCGCTGTCAAAACTGGTGATCCCCGTTCTGGATTCGAAGACAAGGGACCGTCTGGAGGCTGTGAAGCAGCTCATACTCGGGGAAGTCAACGTCAAGGAAGCCGAGTTCGTGGAAGATTCCGCAGGACTGGTGACGAAGAAGATAAAACCCAATTTCAAGACTCTTGGCAAGCGCTATGGCGTCCGCATGAAGGAGATTGCGGCTGCATTCGCTACTATGGACCAGGCCACCATCAATGCAATACAGAGGGCCGAGGCGGCAGGAAATTCCTTTACGCTGGCTCTGGCGGGCGGAGAAGTGGTACTCGAGTGTGGTGATTTCGAGATAAACAGTGAGGATATGCCAGGATGGCTGGTGGCCGCTGACGGGCCTCTGACTCTGGCTCTCGACGTTACCCTGACTCCAGCCCTGATAAGGGAAGGCGTGGCAAGGGAACTGGTCAACAGGATACAGAATCTGCGCAAGGACAGCGATTTCAACGTCACCGACAAGATTGACGTTAAGATCTTCGCCACGGGTGATGATTACGCACAGATAAAGGACTCTCTGGACGAATACACCGATTACATTGCTTCACAGACACTTGCCACCGGCATAGAACTCTGTTCTTCCGATATCAACGGCACAAGCGTCGAGTGGGGTGATGGAAACATAAGTATAAAAGTAACCAAAAACTAACGGATATGGCAGAAAACAACACAAACGTACAGCCGAATCTGAGATATAGTGACGAGGAACTTCAGGAATTCAAGGAAATTATACTTGAGAAACTTGAAGCGGCCAAACAGGAGTACAAGACCCTTAGGGAAGCCGTCACTGGTACAGGCAACGGAACGGATGACACGACTCCCACCTTCAAGCAGATAAACGAAGGCGCGGAAAGCCTTTCGAAGGAGGAGGCCGGTCAGCTGGCCCAGCGTCAGTACAAGTTCATTCAGAACCTCGAAGCCGCTCTTGCACGCATCGAGAACAAGACCTACGGAATATGCAGGGTTACCGGCAAACTGATCCCCAAGGAGAGGCTTCGTCTTGTGCCTCACGCCACCCTTACCGTCGAAGCCAAGGAAATGCTGAACAAACGTTAGGTTATGGCGCGTTTGAAAGCCTCCGGGCTTGTCTGTCTGGGCGCGGCCCTTGTCATCCTTGACCAGGTCACAAAGATTCTGGTCAAGACCGGTATGTCCCTTGGCGAGTCCATTCCCGTGATAGGGGATTTCCTGCGCATCTGCTTTGTGGAGAACGAAGGGATGGCCTTCGGGATAGCCTGGGGTGGAGCAGTCGGCAAGATTCTGTTGTCCGTATTCCGCATAGTGCTTTTCGGTTTTCTGTGCTGGTGGATCTCGAAACTGCTCAAACCCAAGGACGGCAGTACCACCCCTACGGGTGTGCTTGTCGGCCTCACCCTTATAGCGGCAGGAGCCCTCGGCAACATAATAGACTGCTGGTTCTACGGTCTGATATTCGATTACGCGCCCTTTATGATGGGTAGGGTTGTGGATATGATTTCATTCAGCATATTCCCTCCCGTATTCAACGTGGCCGACAGTTGCGTAACCTGCGGGGCCGTCTATCTGATCCTCTTCCATTGGAAATTTTTCGCCAAATAATAAAGATTATGGCAACAGTGATTGCTGCAAGCCTTTGCTCCTGTAACAACGGGGGCAAGCTTGTGATATTGGCCGCAGAAGAGGCGGAGTACAACAGATGCCGGGAGATTTTCCCCGAGATAGAATGCATAAGGACAGGGGTGGGCGCCGGCAATGTCATCAAGGCCTGCTGCACTCTTCCCAAGGGGACACGCATCATCAACATCGGTTATGCCGGAAGCAACAACATCGAAATAGGGACGGTATCCCTGGTGAGCGACTCGTTCAGATATACTGACGGCAATTACAAGTTCGATGACCACGCCAACCCGCTCCACCTCTCGGACGAAGGGCTTCCCTGCTACACGGGGAACAGCTTCTTCACGGAATCGGACAGGACAGAGCCCACACTCTATGATATGGAGCTCAACTACATTGCATCATTCTCACCTCATCTCGAGTTGGTTGCGGCCGTGAAAATCGTCAGCGACAACCTCAGCGTCGATGCCTTTCTGAACAATGCCATGCGCGAATCAGGAGTGCTGACCAGCGACGAAGTCTGGGAGAAGGTAAGGGAAATTGTAGAAAAATTATAGTACTTTGTATTGCAAGGTACTAAAATATTACCTATATTTGCATCGTCGTTAATGCAAATATTATGAAGAAAACAGTTACTATGGGCCTCGGTGGCCGCAATTTCACAATCGACGAAGATGCATACAACCGTCTTGACGCATATCTGAACGCCTATGCTTCAACTCTCCAGACCGACAAGGACGAGGTTATGGAGGAAATTGAGATGCGCGTCGCAGACCTTTTGCGCGAAAAGCTTTCCGGCAGGGAAGTGGCGGACATCACTATGGTGGAAGAAATTGCAAGACAGCTGGGATTGCCTGATGCCGGTAATGCCGGAAAGGGGCAGCACGCTCCGGAAGACGGATGCGGGGAGGACGGATGCCGTGCGGTGCACAAATTCTACCGCGACACCGACGACAGGAAAATCGGGGGCGTCTGCGGCGGCATCGCAGCCTATTTCGACGTTGACGTGGTGGTCGTGCGCATAGTCGTCCTTGTTCTTGCCCTGTGCGGTATGCTGGGCCTTTGGTTCTATCTGATATGCTGCCTTGTGGCTCCTTCCGCATATACTGCAAGCGAAAAGTGCAAACTCAGAGGAATTCCCTGCACGGCGGAAAATCTGAAAAAATTCACGACGACGTACCGTTAATCCTGACACATACCGGAACGATATGGAGAAGATAACAGAAAGCAACCATACGCAGATGCGCCGCGGTGTTCTGGAGTACAGCATACTGCTGATCCTGGACAGGAACGACGAATATGCCTCCTCCATCATTCAGAAGTTGAAGGATGTGAACATAATTGTCGCGGAGGGCACCACCTACCCCCTGCTGGCAAGGCTGAAAAACCTCGGGATGCTGTCGTACAGATGGGAAGAGTCCGTACAGGGCCCTCCGAGGAAATATTATACGATAACGGAAATAGGCAAGAAACAGCTGAAGGAGCTTGATTCCGTATGGGAAGAACTCTCAGGCGCCATCAAAAAACTGAAAGACTGAACGGGATGAACAGGACAATGACAGTAAACGTGGGGGGATATGCCTTCACTATGGAAGAGAATGCCGCAAGGATGCTCGAAACGTATCTCGATGAGATTCGCGGCAACTTTACGGAAAACGGGAACGCCCCGGAGATAATGTCTGACATCGAGAACCGCATAGGCGAACTGCTGAATGAGACGAAAGGCGGATACGAATTCATAACTGCCGGAATGGTCGAGACTGTGCAGCAGCGGGTGGGCAAGCCTTCGGACATGCGTGATGACAACTCTGGGGAAAATACGGGAGAAGCCGGGGACGGCAAGATAAAGAAACGCCTCTACCGCAACGTCGATGAGAAAAACATTGGCGGTGTGTGCAGCGGACTTTCCGAATATTTCGGCATAGACGTGGCCTGGTTCCGCATATTGTGGCTGGCCCTCTGTGTAGGCGGCCTGTTTCTTGACGGAAGGTGGATATTCAGGGACGGCATATTGTGTCTTTACACCATACTGGCATACTGCGTGCTGTGGATATGCATTCCGGAAGCCAGAACCGTAAGGCAGAAATGCGAGATGCGCGGCATGCCTTCAAACCTTCCTCAGTACAGGGACTACGTGCCTGATTCGCAAGAAGAAAGAGGCGGGGTAAAAAGATACCATCGCCCCTTCCTGGGGAAATTCCTTGGCGTATTCGCTGGGACAATCCTGTTCCTTGTCGGCTGCTGCTTCACCGTCGCCGGGGTCGGCACACCGATAGGACTTTCCTTCGTGGGAGACAACGTTTACAACATAAACATATCGCACGTTGACGATGACTTCGTTCCCTATGCAGAGAACGCTGTGGATATGCTGACGCAGCCTGCCTTCTGGTGGCTGACCGCTATCTTCAATATACTGCTGGGGATAGGTCTGTGCTATGCAGGAATCAGGCTCATATTCGATTTCAATCCTCCGAAATGGAAACCCGGCCTGTTTATGCTTGCGTTGTGGTTTGTTTCGCTGGTTGCGCTGGCCGTCTACTGCGCCCTGTTCGTTACCGGAGTCATAACGCCGGCCCCGTAGATTCTGAGTCCTCCAGTATTCTGTTCTGAACGTTTATGCTTTCCTCGTGAATGAGGTTGAAAATGCAGCGCACGAACTCTTCGTCCAGGCCCGCGTCCCCTCCGAGTGACAGCATCTGGCTCAATACTTCCTCCCAACGTCTCATCTGAATGATGGAGACGTTGTTTTTCTTTTTGAGATGCCCGATTTCCGCCGATGCTCCCATACGTCTGGATAGCAAGGAAAGGATGTTGGCATCGATATCGTCTATCCTTGCCCTCAACTGCTCGAGTTCCTCAAGGAATTGTTCATCGTCCGCAGTGGTTTCCCTTACCTTGAGGGATGAAAGCAGGGAAATCAGCTCAGGAGGGGTGAGCTGCTGGGATGAGTCGCACAAGGCTTCCCCGGGACGGTAATGGGACTCTATCATAAGACCGTCGAAACCAAGGTCCAGAGCTCTCTGCGAAAGTTCCCGCACATATGCGGAATCCCCTCCCATATGGGAAGGATCGCATAAGATAGGGATTTCCGGGAAACGGCTGCGGAAACGTATGGCCAGCTCCCATGCCGGATTGTTGCGGTATTTCAGGACTTTGTCACCGGATACCCCCCTGTGTATGGCCACAAGGTCTGTCACCCCGCAGCCTGCCAGCCTTTCGATGGCACCGGCCCACAATCCAAGGTCGTGATTCACGGGGTTCTTGACCATAACCTTCACCGCAGAGCCCCGCAGGGCCTCGGCAAGTTCCTGCACCATAAAAGGATTCACGGTGGTTCTGGCGCCTATCCACAAGGCGTCTATGCCTTTCTCAAGGCATTTCTCCACGTGGGACGGGGTCGCCACCTCGCAGCATACGCCGAGTCCGGTCTGTTTCCTGACCTCGACAAGCCAGTCCAGACCAGGCTCTCCGACTCCTTCGAAACAGCCGGGACGCGTACGCGGCTTCCAAATGCCGGCACGGAACAGATCGACCCCTGCAGGAACCAGCGCAGCGGCCGTGGAAAGCATCTGCGGCAAAGTCTCGGCACTGCAGGGACCGGCTATTACGAAAGGACGTTTCATTCCCCGTCCTATACTGTAAGGATTTCCTTCTCCTTTGTGGCGACAAGGCCGTCAACGGCCTTTACAAGTTCGTCGGTGACCTTCTGAACCTTATCCTCGAAATCCTTCTCCATATCCTCGCCAAGGCCTTCCTTGATGCATTTTTTCAATGCATCCATAGCGTCACGGCGTGCGTTGCGGATAACGGTTTTAGCATTCTCGCCTTCCGCCTTTGCCTTTTTGATGAGTTCCTTCCTTCTCTCCTCCGTAAGGGCGGGAACGTTGCAGCGTATGGTCTCACCGTTGTTCTGAGGTGTCATACCGACGTTGGCTGCCAGTATCGCCTTTTCGATGGCACCTATGAGATTCCTGTCCCAGGGCTGTATCATAATGGTACGTGCGTCGGGAGTGGTTACAGAAGCCACCTGGGGAACAGGCGTCTTGCTGCCATAATAGTCCACCAGTACACTGTTGAAGATACTGGGATTAGCTTTTCCTGCACGGTAGTTCCTGAGGCTCTCTTCCAGGAACTTCGATGCGGAATTCATCTGGTCTTTGGCCTTGGCCAAAATCTGGTTTGCTTTCTCGATCATAGTTGTGGGACTGTTATATAAGGAATTTTTTCAAGCTGTTCTGCTCGGCGGCCGTGAGCATCTGTACGTGTATGGGAGCGTAGAAGAGCCTGTGATGCAGCTCTTCCGGAACATACAGGGAACCGTCGTTGAGTCTCTGCGCGTCCTTTTCGGTCGTGATCAGAATTGAGGTGGCATGCTGCTTCGCAATGGACTGGATGTTCTCTATATCCGCAACGGTGAAATAATGATGGTCAGGGAACTGCTTATGGCATACCAGTTTGTATTTCTCGCTGAGATGTGTGGCAAGAGGCCTGTCGTTGGATATGCCGGTAAACAGCACCGCGCTCTTGGAATGGACGTATCTGGGGTCTCCGTCGCTGAATACCGGTTTGAGGGGTTCATACGCAACGGTGGAGAACAGCAGAATCTGTTTCTTCCCCTTGCGGTTCACTCCTTCGCAGGTGACGGGGTCGAAGTTCCCTATCTTCATCCTGCCGGCCCACTCCGCTTTCTCTTCATCCGAAATGTATGTGGGGCACTTCGTGACTATGATCATATCCGCAGCGTGGACCCGGCACCTCAAGTCCCTGAGTCTGCCGAGCGGAAGCAGAAAGTCCCGGAAATATGGCCTGCCGTACGTCGTCAGCACTATGTTCCTGGCGGCCTTTATCTTCCTGTGCTGATATGCATCATCAAGCACTATATAGTCGGCCGGCTCCATATCCGGGTCCATAATGCGTTCCTGCTTGTTTTTCGGAAGCTGCTTTATCCTGTCGGGGCGGGCCAGCAGCGCACATCCCTCCACCCTGTCCGCATCGACGGCGACCGTAACGTCGGGGAACTTGCGCTTTATCTGAAGGGGTTCGTCCCCGTACTGGCCGGCAGTGCCGTGCGCCGTCACCTGCTGGAAGCCCTTGGTCTTGCGTTTGTATCCCCTGCTCAGAACCGCTATGTTCATCCTCCTGCTGCAGAACAGACTGCCGGGATCGAATCCGTACAGTTCGGCATCGGCCGAAGGGACGTCATTGTCCTGAAGAGTGCGTATTACCAGTTCCGTGACGGGAGTTTTGCCGGTACCTCCTGCCGCCACGTTGCCTATGCACACGGACGGGACCTCCACAGGCACCGACTTTTTCCATCCCTTGTCATAGAAAAGATGCCGTATGAGCAATATGAGGAAATAGGTCAGCATTACACAAGGTTTCCTGCGAGATACTGATCATAGGCGGCCATATCCATCAGACCGTGACCGGTCAGGTTGAAGAGGATCGTGCGCTGAACTCCTTCCTCCCTGCATGCCGCAGCCTCCCTGATTGCAGCCGCAATGGCGTGGCAACTCTCCGGAGCGGGAACTATGCCCTCGGTACGGGCGAAAAGGGTTCCGGCGGCGAAACTGTCCATCTGACTGATGTCAGCAGCTTCGACAAAACCGTCTTTGAGAAGCTGTGAAACTATGGCGCCGGCGCCGTGATATCTCAACCCTCCGGCGTGGATGTGTGCCGGACGGAACTTATGTCCCAGGGAAAACATAGGGATCAGGGGAGTGTAGCCCGCCTCGTCCCCGAAATCGTATCCGAACTCGCCCTTGGTCATCTTGGGGCAGGATTCGGGCTCTGCGGCCACAAAGCGTGTGCCTTTGCGTGTACCGTCAAGGACGTGGCGCAGGAAGGGGAATGATATTCCGCCGAAATTGGAACCGCCGCCGAAGCATCCTATCACCACGTCGGGATATTCTCCCGCCATTTCAATCTGCTTTTCCGCCTCGAGGCCAATGATTGTCTGATGCAGGGTGACGTGGCTCATCACGGAGCCTAGGGTGTATTTGCATCCGGGTGTCATCCTGGCCAGTTCCACCGCTTCGGAGATGGCCGTTCCCAATGAACCCTGATGGTGGGGATTCACGGTAAGAATATCCTTGCCGGCGCGTGTACTCATCGAAGGTGAGGCCGTAACCTGCGAGCCGAACACCTGCATCATACTGCGCCTGTACGGCTTCTGCTCATAGGAGAGTTTCACCTGATATACGGCGGAATCAATGCCGAACACGCTTGCCGCATAGGCAAGGGCTGTTCCCCACTGTCCGGCACCGGTCTCCGTGGTGACGTTGGTGTCGCCTTCCATCTTGCAATAGTAGGCCTGGGGAATTGCGCTGTTGAGTTTGTGCGACCCTACGGGGGAGACGCTCTCGTTCTTGAAATATATGTGTGCGGGGGTGTCCAGGGCTTTTTCCAGACCGTAAGCCCGTACAAGAGGCGTGCTGCGGTAGTAGGTGTACATCTCCCTGACTTTGTCAGGAATGGGTATCCACCTGTCGGTGGCGTTGAGCTCCTGGCGCGATGCCTCAAGGCTGAAGATACGGCTCAAGTCCTCCACAGTCACCGGTTTGCGGGTGACCGGGTCCAGCATGGGCTGGGGTTTCACAACCATATCCGGGACAATGTTGTACCATTGCTCCGGAAGGTCTTTTTCGTCAAGGAAGTAGCGTTTTTGTTTCAATTTGCAATCAGAGGCTCGTTACGCTCGTCAGGCCGAACAGTCCGTTGGCATGGCAGAAGGCGCATACCGCAACGGCGGTCAGACCGAGGCATATGATGATGCCGACTATGCGGCCTATCCATTTGAGGCGGGGCAGCCAGGTCATATTGTTCCAGCCGAGGGTCTGGAAGGCGCTCCAGAATCCGTGACCTATGTGCAGGTAGAGCACTATGAACCAGAGGATGTAGAGCACGAGCACCCAGAAATTGCCGAAAGTGCGCTCAAGCAGGAAATAGGGATCCTCCGCTTCTCCTCCGGTCCATTCCTGAAGCTGCATGTCCTGCCAGAAGTGGGTGAGGTGCAGAGCTATGAATCCAAGCACTATCAGGCCCAGATAAATCATATTCTTTGCGGCAAAGCTGTCGTTCTTGGCCTTTGAGTCGACTTCGTAGCGGTTGAAGCCGCCGCGGGCGCGGAAGTTGGATATCGACAGAATCAGGCCGTAAACTATATGGATGATGAATCCGAATGCGAGGACGGGGACCATAACGTTCACGACGGGAAGGGACATGAAGTCGCAGCCTAGACGGAACCAGCCGTCATATGCGCCCCACCTTCCGAAAAGCGTGTCGAAAAGAGAAAAACTGTTGATGGTCATGTGAAGGAGCATGAAAAGTATCAGGAAACCGCCTGAAATACTCATGATAAGCTTCTTGCCGATAGATGTCTTGAAAATATTTGCCATGATGTGAAAAATTACGTTCTAATGGCCCGCAGGCTTTGCAAAGATAGTCAATTCCTTGGAGAATTCGTAATAAATTGATACTTTTGTACTACACAAAACACACTGAAATGTACAGGAGAGTATTGCTGAAATTGAGCGGAGAAAGCCTTGGCGGTCCTGCCGGAGAGGGCATCAATGAAGAATGGATGGCACGTTACGCCAAAGAGGTCGCAAGTGCCGTGAAATCCGGCCATCAGGTCGGCATCGTTGTAGGCGGAGGCAACATTTTCAGGGGCCTCAGCGGTGCAAAGGCCGGTTTTGAAAGGGTTGATGCCGACAAGATGGGTATGCTGGCCACGGTCATAAACTCCCTCGGTCTGGCGATGGCTCTCCGCGCCGAAGGCATAGAGGCCGAAGTGTTCACGGCCACACCCATGGAGCCTGTCGCCAATTATTATATGAGGGACAAGGCCGTTGCGGTTCTGGAGAGAGGCGGAGTCGCCCTTATCGCGGGAGGCACCGGCAACCCCTTCTTCACCACCGACAGCGGAGCCGCTCTCAGGGCATTGGAGATAGGTGCGGACGCACTGCTCAAGGGTACCCGCGTCGACGGAGTCTACACGGCCGATCCGGAGAAGGACCCCAATGCCAGAAAATACGGCGAACTCACTTTCGACAAGGCGTTGGCCGACCATCTCAAAGTGATGGACGCCACCGCGTTTGCCCTTTGCGAGCAGGGCAATATGCCCATCATCGTTTTCGATATGAACAGGGAAGGCAATCTGGGTCGTCTGCTTTCAGGAGAGCAGATAGGGACCGTGGTCCACAAATAGCATTCCCACTCGAATAACAAAGAGGGTGACTAAAAAGTCCAGATGGACTTAAAGGTCATCCTCTTTTCATTTTTGTAGTGATGGCTCCGAGCTGCCTGGCAGCCAACCTTCGTCGGAACTCCGTTCGCTACGCTCACTTCGGCCCCTCCCATTGTCTCCTTCGTCCTGCTTCGCAGAACTCGTATCCAACGGGCCCCTCCCCCTGCCCGTGTCCGGGGGTGGACACGTCCTCCGAAGGTTGCTGCCAGCTCAGCTACTCCGCCGTCAGATCAAGAAACTTTTGATTGAGAATATAATGCCAAAAACAGTCGTCAGCGAAGCAAATGCCACCTGCTGCGAAGCTGGTGACACCTCTATGCACAAAGAAACCGGCCAAAAATCACTTTTTGGTCGGCCTCTTTTATTTCAAAGTCCATCCGGACTTTTCGGAGAGTCACCTCATACAGGTCTTACCAGGCCAGTGCGGAAGCTCCGAGGATGGCGGCGTCAGACTCCTTGAGGGCGGAGAAGAGTATCTTCACCTTGTTCTGCCACAGATTGAGGACGTTGCCGTTGAGGCCTTCGTTGATAGGACCCTCGAGGAATTCGCGGCTGCGTGCCAGACCGCCGAAGAGTACTATGGCCTCGGGGGCGCTGAATGCCACGAAATCGGCGAGCGAACGGCCAAGCAGACGGCCGGTATACTCGAATACGCGAATAGCCAGTTTGTCGCCTTCCTTTGCAGCGTCATAGATATCCTTGGAAGTAATGTTCTCCAGGTTGCGGAGAATTGAAGGTTCATCCGTCATCTCCAGCCACTCGCGTGCGGTCTTTGCAGCGCCTATGGCCGAGCAATATGCCTCCAGACAGCCCTCGCGGCCGCAACCGCAGCGACGTCCTCCGCGGACGGCGCAGGTATGGCCGAGTTCGCCGGCAAAACCGTCGTGACCGTAAACCATTTCGCCGTTGATGACGATACCGCTGCCGACGCCTGTGCCGAGAGTAATCATTATGAAATTCTTCATACCCCTGGCCACGCCGTATGCCATTTCGCCCATTGCCGCCGCATTCGCGTCATTGGTAAGGGTCACGGGCAGACCTTCAAGTTTTGCAGTCATGGTCTCGGCGAAAGGAACGACGCCTTTTGCCCAGGCAAGGTTGGGAGCGAATTCGATTGTTCCCTTGTAATAGTTGCCGTTGGGAGCGCCCACGCCCACGCCACGGACCTGTCCTTCAACGCCTGCGGCAGTGATGACCTGCCTGATGGCGGCTGCCAGTTCGTCGGCATAGGAGCCGAACTCCTCGTTATTGTCAGTGCGGATGACAGTCTGCGCAAGTATTTCGCCTTTCGCGTTAACCACGCCGATCTTGGTGGTCTGACCGCCGACATCGACGCCTACAACAAAATTCTTTTCCATATGATCAGTCAACTTTAATGTCCTTGTTTACATTCTTGCAGCCGACGAGGCCGTAGTAGAGCAGGTATGCGAGCATAGCCACAACCAGCCAGTATGAGCCGAGGTAGCCGGTGAAGGGACGTACGACGAGATCCTGGACGAAGGGCATGATACCGCCGCCCACAACCATGGTCATGAACAGGCCAGATGCCTTCGCGGTATATTTGCCGAGGCCCTCTGTCGCCAGATTGAAGATGCAGCCCCACATCACGGAAGTGCAGAGACCGCAGAGGAAGATGAATACGCAGGAGAGGGGAACCGTGGCGTTCTCTATTACGATGAAGCCGAGGTTCAGATTGATGTTGATGTTGGTGTTTCCAGTGAATATGGCAACGACTATCAGAGCTATTGCAACGGCACAAACCGTTATCATCTGAGTGCGTGTGGATACCTTGCCTGAAATGAGGGTGGAGGCAAAGCGGCCGACAAGCATAAGCAGCCAGTAGATGGCGGCCAGCGAACCGGCGACTGCGGCGGCGCCTTCAAAAGGAAGACGGCTTATCCACGCATTCATGGTATTGGGCACTGAAATCTCGATACCCACATAGAAGAATATTGCGATGATTCCGAGAAGGCAGTGGCGGAAAGCCAGAGGGGACTTTTCGTAAGTCACGCTTGACAGGTTCTCCTGAGGTTCCTCGATCTTTATGAAGCAGATTACTGCGAAAGCGGCAAGGAATATGGCGATGCCGGTGATGATGAGGGGAGCAACCTGAGGGAAGGAATCCTTGGTGAGAGTACCTACGAGGACGCCCACGAGAAGAGGAGTCAGAGTACCTGCAAGGGAGTTAAGAGAACCGCCGGCCTGAATCAGCTGGTTGCCTTTGTTGCCGCCGCCACCGAGGAGGTTGAGCATGGGATTCACCACGGTGTTGAGCATACATACGCAGAAACCGCAGACAAGGGCACCGAGCAGATAAACGTAGATGTTGCTCACAACACCAGAGAGAAGCTGGATGCCAAGACCTACGGCACCCACGAGCAGAGCGATAAGGGCTGTTTTCTTGTAACCGTACCTGATAAGCATGTTACCTGCCGGAATACCCATGAACAGGTATGCGGTGAAGTTCATCAGGTTTCCTGCGAAACCCGCCCATTCGTATGACATACCCCAGATGTTACCGAAAGGGGCTGCCATATTGGTAACGAAGGATATCATCGCGAAGATGAAGAACATCGTGATGATCGCTACCCAATTGCGTTTTTGTGTTGCCATTGTTTTTTTATATTAATTGGTTAATGATTTATCTGTCCTCCCACGAGATCGAGTATCTCGTTTGTGATGGCCTGCTGGCGCAGTTTGTTGTATTGAAGCGACAGCTCGGCAAGAAGGTTGTTGCCGTTGTCCGTAGCCATCTGCATCGCCAGCGAACGTGCGGCGTGTTCGGCGGCCTGGGCATCCAGCAGAACCGTGTGCAGGGAAAGCTTCAGCACCTTGGGGAGCAGGTGTTCCAGCACCTCCACAGGCGAAGGTTCCACGATATAGTCCGTTCCGCAAGGCTCTCCGGAGCTTTCCCCGGGAACCATCGGAAGGTAGGTCTCCACCTTTACCGGCACGTTGGACATTGAGGCGAAATGTGAATAGATGAGCACCACTCTCGAAAGTTTGCCGTCCAGGAATTGTGAAACCAGCTTTTCGGCCAGAGCCGCGGATGCGGCATAATCGGCCTTCTCGGCCATAGCGCAGAGATTCTCGGCCTCGAAGCCCAGTTTGCGCACAGCCTTGTAGCCGAATTTGCCTATTGCATATACGGTGGTTGTCCCTATATCGAAATCCTGTTCTTCAAAGGTCTTTGCAAGACCTGCATTGAATCCCCCGCACAAGGCACGATTTGAAGTCACCAGCACTACGGCGGTCCTTTCACCGGTGCCCGCGGCGAAAGGTTTCACGACTTCGGAGGCGCCTTCACATCCCGACAGTCTGTCGTACACGGACCTCAGGGACTGCTCATAGGCCAGCATATTGGAAATGGCGTTCTGGGCGCTGTGCAGTTTGGCTGAAGAAATCAGCCTCATCGCAGACGTTATCTTCAGCGTCTGCCTGACAGAGCCTATGCGGCCGCGTATTTCCTTGAGACTTGCCATTATCCTTTCATCTCATCCGAAACGAACTGCGCTTCCTTCTCTATTATTTCAGTGACATCAGCGTCTATCCTGCCCTGCTGAAGAGGCTTGAGGACGTCCTCGCTGTGCAGGAAACGCATCCTTTCGAGGAACTTGTCCCTGAACGCAGGCACCTGGTCGAGACTTATCCCGCTCATCAGGGCGTGGGTGCCGCAGTACAGCAACGCAACCTGCTCGCCCACCGGCATAGGGGAATACTGCTTCTGTATCAAGAGTTTGTTGTTCTTGCGTCCCTTGTCGATAGTACGCATTGTCACGGGGTCCATATCCGAGCTGAACTTGGTGAAAGCCTCCAGCTCCCTGAACTGGGCCTGGTCTATCTTCAGCGTACCGGCAACCTTCTTCATCGATTTCACCTGGGCTGCACCGCCGACACGGGACACCGATATGCCCACGTTGATGGCCGGGCGGACGCCCTGGTTGAAGAGGTCCGTATCCAGGAATATCTGTCCGTCAGTTATGGAAATGACGTTTGTGGGGATGTAGGCCGAAACGTCTCCGGCCTGGGTCTCTATTATGGGAAGGGCAGTGAGGGATCCTCCCGCCTTCACCTTGTCCTTAAGACATTCGGGAAGGTCGTTCATCTGCCTGGCCACCTCCTGCTGTCCTATTATCTTGGCGGCACGCTCCAGAAGACGGCTGTGCAGGTAGAAAATGTCGCCCGGATACGCCTCACGGCCGGAAGGCCTGCGGAGTATGAGGGAAACCTCCCTGTAGGACACCGCCTGTTTGGAAAGGTCGTCATACACCACCAGGGCGTGGCGGCCCGTATCACGGAAATATTCGCCTATCGCCGCTCCGGCGAACGGAGCGTAGTACTGCAGGGCAGCGGGATCTGCCGCCGTCGCGGAGACGACTGTCGTATATTCCATAGCCCCGTTGTCGCGCAGAGTCTTGACTATGTTGGCCACGGTGGAACCCTTCTGGCCTATGGCAACGTATATACAGTAAACGGGATCCCCCGCCTTGAAATTGGTCTTCTGATTGATTATCGTGTCAATGGCTATTGCCGTCTTGCCTGTCTGACGGTCACCGATGATGAGCTCCCTCTGGCCACGGCCTATGGGTATCATCGCATCTATGGCCCTGATACCTGTCTGAAGGGGTTCCGACACGGGTTGACGGTATATTACGCCCGGAGCCTTGCGCTCCAGAGGCATGTCAAGCAGTTCTCCCCCGATGGGGCCGTTACCGTCAATGGGGTTTCCAAGAGGGTCCACAACTCGTCCTACAATGCCGTCCCCGACGGGGATACATACAATCTTGCCTGTCCTGTGGACAATCTGCCCCTCCTTGATTTTCTCCGATTCGCCCAGCAGCACCACACCGATGTTGTCCTGCTCCAGATTCATAGCCACACCCATCACTCCACCTTCGAATTCCAACAGCTCCCCGGCTTCGGCCTTGTCCAGACCGTATACCCTGGCAACGCCGTCGGACACCTGAAGCACCTGGCCCACCTCCTCGAATCTTGCGGTAAGGTCGATGTTCTCCAACTGCTGGAGCAACACCTGGCTTATTTCACTGGGTTTAATGTTCATAGCCATATCTCGCTATACTTTTCGTTTGTTGTTTTCCCTGAATTGTTTTTCCGTACGCTCCAGGGCACCGCGTACGCTGGCATCCAGACGATAGCCCCAGGTGTCGAGAATGAATCCTCCGACAATGTCGGGGTTCACCCTGCTTACCGGCTCTATGTCCTTCCCGAACACATCCTTGATGATGCCAGCCGCCTTTTCCGACATTTCCCTGTCGTCGGTGGCCGTGGTTACCATCACCATACGTATGCCCTTCTCTTCCCTGTACATCGTGAGGTAGTCCAGCAATGCCATTCTGAACTGGGCCGTGCGGCCGTGCTCCTCCATAAGGCGGTACAGCCTCTCGACCGGCTCTTCAAGCTTTCCCGGGGCCACGGCTGCGCCGAGCAGGGAAATCCTTTGTTCCAAAGGGAGAGTCAGTGTCGAGGTCAGAGCCTGCCTGAACTGAGGAGCCTTGCCCATAGCCGACAGCAGGGTGCTGACCTGGGCGGTAACCGCCTCCGACAGGCCGTGCGCATCCGTATAAGCCAGGAAAGCTCTGGCATATCTGTCCGCTATGATACCCTCGTGCATATCGCTAACTCAATTTCTGCTGTTGTTCCCTCACCTGATCGACGGCCTTGGCCACAAAGTCGGACTGAGCCTCGTCTGAGGACAACTTCTCGCGAAGTATCTTCTCCGACACGGCCACAGAAAGTTCGGCCACCACATTGCGTACGGAAGCGAGAGCCTCCCTCTGTTCGAGCGCTATGTCGGCTCTGGCCTTGGCCAGAAGTTCGGCGGCCTCGCGCGAGGCTGAAGCCTTGGCCTCCTCGATTGTCTGACGCGCAGACGTCTGGGCCTGCTCCATCATCTTTCCCTGTTCCTGACGGGCCTCGTCGATGAGCTGTCTGCATTTTTCCTCGACGCCTTCTATCTGGGCACGGGCCTGCTCGGCTTCCTTCAGGGAGTCGGCAATATAGTCATTGCGCTTCCTGACCATCGAGGTGATGATGGGAAAGCCGAACTTGGCGAGGACGAAAAAGACCACGCCGAAGATTATGACCATCCAGAAAAGAAGGCCTCCTGAAGGTGTTACAAGACCCATATTACTTGAGGAGGACTACCAGAAGGCAAACGATTACACCGAAAAGGCAGACACCTTCCACAAGGGCACCGATGATGATCATACTGGTACGGATATTTCCGGCAGCCTCGGGCTGACGTGCAATACCCTCCATTGCGGCCTTACCGATTTTGCCGATACCTATGGCTGCGGCAAGCGCAACTATGCCTGCACCGATGGCGGCACCAACATAACCCAAAACTGAACCGGCAACTGCCTGAAGAACAACTGAAAGTAACATAATCCTTATTTTTTAATTGTTTATATTTTCATTTGGACGGCTCCGCTTCCTTCGGGTGCGCAAGGCCTATGAAGACCGCGGAGAGCATAGTGAACACATAAGCCTGGATAAACGCAACGAGCAGTTCCAGGCAATCCATGAATATACCGAACAACACGGCCACAAAGCTCATCGAGCCGAACAGCACGGGACCCATCTTCGCTGATATGAAGACCAGCGCGACAACGCTCAGTATGAGTACGTGACCTGCCAGAATATTGGCGAACAACCTGACCATCAGCGAGAACGGCTTGGTGAGCATACCTATGAACTCTATCAGAGGCATGATGGGTATCACCTTCAGGAAAGCCGGGACGTCAGGCCAGAATATCTCCTTGAAATAATGTTTCGTGCCGAACAGGTTCACCGCAACGAAGGTGAACAGGGCAAGGGCCATCGTGACGGCGATGTTGCCGGTGACGTTGGCTCCTCCGGGGAAGAAGGGCACAATTCCCAGGAGGTTGTTTATCAATATGAAGAAGAATGCCGTCAGCAGATAGGGGCTGAATCGTTCGTAGCCCTCTCCTATACTGTCCTTGATAACCTCTTCATCTATCATCACTATTACCGGTTCCAGCAGGGCCGCGATACCGGACGGGGCCTCTTTCAGCACGTCGTGACGCCTGTACCAGCGGGCACAGGCAAGTATGAGCCACACGAGCAGCGCGCCGCTTATCATAACGGCCAGCACGTTTTTCGTGATGCTTATGTCGAAAGGACGCACAAGCGTCCCGTCAGCAGCCTTTTCCACTATCTTGCCTGCATAATCGCCTTCTGAAGGTATGAAATAGCCCTTATATTGCTCCCCTCCGTGCAGGCGTGACGATATGAACACCGCGGGACCGTTGGTCTTCCCCCATACTATGCAGGGCAGGGGTATGCTCAGTTCGTGACCGCCTATCTCAGTTATGTGCCACTCGTACGAATCGCCTATGTGGCCGAAGAGGTACGGACCCATATCGAACTGTTCCTCCTCCGCAGCACAGAGTGTTGCAGGCAGCAGGCACAGGGCCAATATGAGCAGCCATTTCTTCATTCGGCGACAAGTTTTACCACATTGTCCCTGACTTCCACGAAGCCGGAAGATATCTTTTCCGAGCCGTCATCCCAGCGAACAGTTCCGGCGGCAAGGGCAGCAATAAGGGGCGCATGCCCCGTGAGGACCTCGAAACTGCCGTCGATACCGGGGAAGAAAACCTTTGTGACTTCAAAGGTCCTCTCCTGCGAGCCCGGAGTGATGATTCTCAACTGCATATACCTGAATATTACAGAGACTTGGCCTTTTCTATGGCATCTTCTATCGTGCCGACATTGAGGAAGGCCTGCTCGGGCAGGTCGTCAACCTTTCCGTCGATAATCATATTGAAACCTTTTATCGTATCCTCGATGGATACCATCACACCGGGAACTCCCGTGAACTGTTCCGCCACGGCAAAAGGCTGGGAAAGGAAACGCTGCACCTTGCGGGCGCGGTTCACAGTCACCTTGTCCTCGTCGCTGAGTTCGTCCATACCGAGGATGGAGATTATGTCCTGAAGCTCCTTCTGGCGCTGAAGTATCTGTATCACGCGCTGGGCGGTGTCATAATGGTCCTGGCCTATGATGTTGGGGTCCATAATGCGGGAAGTGCTGTCCAGAGGGTCCACGGCGGGATATATGCCCAGCTCGGCAATCTTTCGGCTGAGCACCGTCGTGGCGTCCAGGTGCGAGAACGTCGTCGCCGGAGCGGGGTCGGTAAGGTCATCTGCAGGCACATAGACAGCCTGAACGGAAGTGATGGAACCGTTCTTGGTGGAAGTGATGCGCTCCTGCATATGTCCCATCTCGGAGGCCAGCGTGGGCTGGTATCCCACGGCCGAAGGCATACGGCCCATGAGGGCGGATACCTCGGATCCGGCCTGTGTGAAACGGAATATGTTGTCTATGAAGAAAAGTATATCCTTGGGGGATGAAGGGTCGGTGCTGTCGCGGAAACTCTCCGCAAGTGTAAGACCGCTCAGGGCCACGCTGCTCCTTGCTCCCGGAGGTTCGTTCATCTGGCCGAACACCATGCTCACCTGGCTCTTGTCAAGTTCGGCCCTGTCGACCTTGCTCAGGTCCCATTCGCCGCGTGCCATCCCTTCCTCGAATTCCTTTCCGTATTTGATTACGCCGGATTCTATCATCTCGCGCAGCAGGTCGTTGCCCTCGCGGGTACGCTCGCCGACGCCGGCGAACACGGAGAATCCGTTGTGTTTCTTGGCTATGTTGTTGATAAGTTCCTTGATGAGAACCGTCTTTCCTACGCCCGCGCCTCCGAAGAGACCGATTTTACCGCCTTTCAGATAGGGCTCCAGAAGGTCGATCACCTTGATTCCTGTGAAAAGGACCTCCTGCGAGGTGGTGAGGTCTTCGAATGACGGAGCCTCGCGGTGTATGGGATTGACCGCATTCTTGTGCACGTCTCCAAGTCCGTCTATGGAATCGCCGACGACATTCATCACCCTGCCGCGTACACCCGCACCGTCGGGCATACATATGGGCGCACCGGTGCAGAGCACCTCCATTCCGCGCCAGAGCCCGTCCGTACTGTCCATTGCAACGGTACGCACGCTGTCTTCACCTATGTGCTGCTGAACTTCGACAACCAGCTGCTTGCCGTCCGGACGCACGATGACCAGCGCATCGTGTATGCCGGGCAGCTCATCCTTCGCGCTCTGCCCGGATTTCAGATCGAAATGAACGTCCACAACCGGACCGATTACCTGAGCGATATGACCTGTTATATTCGACATAATCCAAATTTGAACTTCTTACAAATATACTAAAACTTTTTTGAAAAGACGTTGGAACATCCATAGGAAAGGAATGAAAAGCACATTGAACCACAGTGGTATCCAGTAGTGTATACACTTGCATTTCATCACCCTGAGGCTGATACGGGCTATTGTGTCGGGGGCCGCAAGGAAGCCGAAGGTACGCGCAAGGGTCCTCACTTTCGGTCTGAGATGCATCAGGCCCGTGTCTATGCCCGCCGGGGCCACGGCTGTGACCTTCACCCCTTCGTGGCGCATTTCCTTGGCGAAACAACGGCTGAAAGTCCTGACGAAAGCCTTGCTGCCGGCATAGTAGGCGAAGCCTTCGATGGGCATATACACGGAATATGAAGCAATGTTCAATATGTACTTGCCTGATTTGGAGCCGCTTCTGACGGAATCTGCCATTTCCTTGCCGTAAATGCGGCACAAGGAGGACAACGCACTGACATTCAAGCCTATCAGACTATCCTGCTGCGATTTCTCCACATCCGTAACACTTTCGTAGAAATACATTCCGGCATTGTTCACCAGCACGTCGGGGACAATCCCCTGGCTTACGGTCCAATCGTGCAGGCTCTCCGCCGCATCCGGACGCGACAGATCCAGAGGGTAAAGGCGTACATCCCCTTTCCCCTTTATCTGCGCCGCGGCATCCTCAAGTTTTTTCTCATTGCGGCCCACAAGTACAAGGTCGTATCCCTGTTTCGCCAGCCTTTTTGCCAGTGCCAGCCCAAGTCCGCTGCTTCCGCCGGTAACAATTGCCCACATAATATCTAGAAGTTCAAGTAAAAATCTCCTGTAAGTGATTTGTATTCGGGAGTATACTCCCCATTTTCCATAATTGTCAGAGTCTCGTTCACGGTCTTTCCCCGCTTAAAGGAGAATTCGGCCACCAGACGCATAGGAGCCTTGCGTTCCACCGTACGGACATTGAGCATACGTACCGGGAACAATCCGAAAGAAGACGCGAAACGGCACAGCCTCACTTCCTCCGCCTTGGGCAGGACCACCGCCAGCCTGCCGTCCGGAGCCAGAAAATCGTTGGCGAAGGTGATGACCTCCCTGTAGGACAGACTGTCTGTGTGGCGTGCTGCACAGCGCGCCGGATCAGGGCATTCGAGGGAATTGTCGAAATATGGAGGGTTGCTGACTATGAGGTCGAATTTACCCGGATCGGAATCCATATAGGCGGCAAGGCTGACATTGCGGTACTCGAGCATTTCCGCCCAGGGAGAATTCCGGAAATTCTCTTCCGCCTCGGCGTGGGAATCTATGTCTATCCCGACAATCCCGATTCCTGCATCGGGGAGAGGCCGGAGTCCGGACATCCTCTGAGCTATCATCAAAGCTATTATCCCGGTACCCGTTCCTATGTCCAGAATCCTCAACCTTTCCCCGGACGGGGCAGGAAGGCTGACATAAGACCCGAGCAGTACGGCATCCGTTCCCAGTTTGAGGCCCGAACTGCCGTTCCTGAGGGAAAACTGCTTGAATCTAAACGAATTGTCCATCCTTCATCGTAAGGCTGCGGTCACACATTGACGCAAGGGCGCTGTCGTGGGTGACTATGACCGTCGTCTGGCCGAAACGCTCGCGAAGACGGAAGAAAAGAGAATGGATATCCTCGCGGGTGACGGAATCCAGATTGCCCGAAGGTTCGTCGGCGAGAAGGACTGAAGGCGAATTGACAAGGGCGCGGGCTATGGCCACACGCTGCGACTCTCCTCCGGAAAGCTCCGACGGAGAATGGTCGATGCGCGCTGAAAGTCCAACCTCGCTGAGCAGTTCCAGGGCCCGCTGCCTAGCCTTTGCCTTTGTCGATCCGGCGATGAGCGCTGGCAGCATGACATTTTCGAGGGCGGTGAATTCCGGAAGCAGGTGATGGAACTGGAATACGAAACCGAGACTGGTACAGCGGAAATCCGACAGCTTCCTGTCGCTGAGCCTGAAAGGGTCGACCCCGTCTATCTCCAGCGTACCGCCGTCCGGCCGCAACAGCGTCCCCAATACGTTCAGCAGCGTGGTTTTCCCCGCTCCCGACGCCCCGACAATGGACACTATCTCAGATTTGTCAATCTGAAGATCAACGCCTTTCAGAACCTGAAGACCGGGAAAAGATTTGGTGATTCCCTTTGCTGTTATCATATTCACACATTTATTTGGCAAGCTCGAAAAAACGGCATAACTTTGCTGTCCCTTCGGGGATTCGGGGTGTGGCGCAGTTGGTTAGCGTACTTGGTTTGGGACCAAGTGGTCCTCCGTTCGAGTCGGAGTACCCCGACACTACAGTTTGTAAGCCTTCTTAAGTATGCGGGAAAGCTGATCCGTGCAGGATGTCCCGCGTCCGCTGCAGTCAACCCCGCTCAATTTCTTCACCGCATCCTGGACCTTCATACCCTGAAGCAGGATATTGACAGCCTTGCCGTTGCCGGGGCAGCCGCCCGTAAAGATGACGGATTTTATCACGTCCGTCTTCGCATCCACCTTGACGGTGATTTTCTGCGCGCAGACCATTACCGGGGTTGCGACGATGGTACGCACGCCTGCCTCTGTCTTGTCGCTGTTTATCGTGAAATCATCGGGTGAGGGGTTTTTCTGCTGGGGGGCAACGGTGAGCAAAGCACCGATTGCAAGTAAAAGCAAAGTTTTCATTGTCTGTTCTCCTTTATTTGGTTTTCTATTTCCGCAAATGCGGACGAACGCTTGAGCACGAAGCCGCTGCCGAGATATTTGGTACGGACTTCCTCGTCCGCCGCCAGTTCCTCCGGAGTGCCCTGCTGGAGTATGTTCCCTTCGTACAGCAGGTAAGCGCGGTCGATGATGGCAAGCGTCTCGCCGACATTGTGGTCGGTGATTATGACACCTATGTTCTTGTATTTCAGTTTGGCTATGATGTGCTGGATGTCCTCCACCGCGATGGGGTCAACTCCGGCGAAAGGTTCGTCCAGCAGTATGAACTTGGGGTCTATGGACAGGGCCCTGGCTATCTCGCAGCGGCGGCGTTCTCCTCCGGACAGCTGAATGCCCAGAGATTTGCGCACCTTGTGCAGATTGAACTCGTCTATGAGACTCTCCAGCCGTTCCTCACGTTCCTCGCGGGTGAATTTGTCGCTGAGCTCCATCACGGACATTATGTTGTCCTCCACGCTCATCTTGCGGAATACGGAGGCTTCCTGGGCGAGATAGCCCACGCCCTTCTGCGAACGCTTGTACATAGGCAGACCGGTGATGTCCTCGTCATCAAGGAAAATGCGGCCGCCGTTCGGCACCACAAGGCCTGTAATCATATAGAAACTGGTGGTCTTGCCCGCGCCGTTGGGCCCGAGGAAACCTACGATTTCGCCTTGTTCGACTTCCATCGAAACTCCCTTCACAACGGTGCGGGGGCCATATTTCTTTACAAGGTTTTCTGCTCTGAGTTTCATAACAAGTTATTTAAGTTCCAGGCCGAGGTCTGCAATCGCGCTGCGCACGACAGGATTCTTCTCCATCATTTCTTTGGCCTTGTCCTCGGGGGTGACAGCCACCTTCTCGGACGGGTCCTCGGGCTGAAGGTCAACCACCATATCCACAAGGGATGATCCGAGCAGCTTCCTCATCTTGGCTTCAAGACGGGAATTCAGGGATTCGAGCCAAATCTTCTGGGCATCGTTCATCACGCAGTACCTGACAATTTTCCTGCCATTCTGCAGTTTCAAGTCCAGTTTCGCCGTGTCCATCGCATTGAACAGCCTGAGATTGCCCTTTCCCTCCTCCTTGATCATGTTCCACTTTGCGACGATGTCATCGTCCGAAGGGATGATCTCCTTCTGTTCGGGAACAACGTTTTCACTTGCCTGGGTCTGTTCCCTGGCTGCCAATGACTTCAGGGACAGGCCTGAGCCTCCCGCCGTTCCCCTCTGGCGGACGTTCTGCACGGGTGCCTCCTGTACCACGGGTGCTTGTTGCACCACGGGAGTCGTTTGCGCTGCTGGAGTCGGCTGTGTCGTGGGAGTCTGGACCGGTTGGGCTGCGGTCTGGGTTGCCGCCCTGTTCATAAAGCACAGCTTCATCAGGCAGAACTCTATGTGGAGGCGTGGATTGACGGCCATCTTATAACCCTGCTCACAGGCTGTCGTGGCTGTCAGGGCGTCATAAAGGAACTTCTCGCTGCACGAAGCGGCCTGGGCGCGATAGCGTTCCTTGACTGAGGCTGCAAGCTCCAGCAGAGAGTCCACGCCGCCTGCCCTTGCGACCAGCAGGTCCCTGAAATGCGAAGACAGGGCCGACATGAAGTGAAGGGCGTTGAAGCCCTTGGACAGAATCTCGTCGAAGGTCCTGAGGGCGGAGGCATAGTCTCCCGAGAGGAAATTCTCCACGAGGGAGAAACTGTATTCGTAATCAAGCACGTTGAGGTTGCGTATCACGTCCGCATACTTCACGTCCGTACCGCAGAAAGCCACGGTCTGGTCGAAGATGGTCAGGGCGTCGCGCATCGCGCCGTCGGCCTTCAGGGCTATCACGTGCAGGCTCTCATCATCTATCGTCACCCCTTCCTTTCCGGCTATGTCGCGCAGGTTGCGCACGATATTGTCCACCGTGATCCTGTTGAAGTCGTAAGTCTGGCAACGGCTCAGTATGGTGGGCAGTATCTTGTGCTTTTCGGTAGTGGCCAATATGAATATGGCATACTCGGGCGGCTCTTCCAGAGTTTTGAGGAAGGCATTGAACGCCTGGGTGGAAAGCATGTGCACCTCGTCTATGATGTAAACGCTGTACCTGCCCACCTGCGGAGGGATGCGCACCTTGTCGATAAGGTCCTTGATGTCATCCACGCTATTGTTCGAGGCGGCGTCCATCTCGAATATGCAGTATGACCTGCCCTCGGCGAAAGATACGCACGATTCGCACTGTCCGCAGGGTTCTCCGTCAGCGGAAGGGTTCGAACAGTTGATCATCTTGGCGAATATCCTCGCCGTTGTGGTCTTGCCCACGCCGCGTGGTCCGCAGAACAGGTAGGCGTGCGCCAACTGTCCGCGCTGAATGGAATTTTTCAGCGTTCTGGCAATGTTGTCCTGACCTATCAGGGTCTCGAACGACTCGGGCCTGTACTTTCTGGCCGATACTATATAGTCTGTCATATTCCACAAATTTAGCATCTTTTTTGTAACTTTGTTTTCGCTTAGGAAATAATTATGAAAAAAATCATATTGACTCTGGCTTTTGCCATGACAGTGTTTCCGGCCTGCGCCCAGGCCAAACTTGAGACCAAGAAATTCAGGATTTCGGACCTTTGCGAAAAGACTATGGAGATGGTTCTCACCGGGAATCCTCTGGTTGATGCGGCCTACCGCAGCAAAGCGCAGGACGTCTGGCACATCTCGCCTTTCGAGTTCTGCACGGCCGCTCAGTTCGAGCAGCGCAAGAAGTCCGAGGACTATTATTTCATCGTAATCACCGACAACAGTTTCGGCAAGGAGACCTCCGCCGGCATAAAATTCCTGTCGATGTACAAGGGCAATCCCAAGGCCGGAGAGGGCGTGGAAGGCCTGTACAAGATAACTTCCGTACCCTTCTGCGGCGCCGGATGGGGTGACGGCCGTGAATCCGCTTTCCTGCCGGCGATGCTGAACGCCGTCCAGCAGCAGGCCCTCAGCATACTTGGCAGGGAGTTCAACATAGGTGACGTGGTACGGGTCAAGGGCAGCAACGCCATGGGCGACTGGCCGGGGAAAATAATACTGGCCGGCAGCGACCTTGCATTTACGGCTGACAGCAAAACCCTGTCTTCACCGGGCGGAGCCGTCAGCATCACGGATTCCGACACTGTCATCGAGGCGATGGAAAACAGGGAGAACTGCCTTGTGGGATACGTCGTGGCTCCGGAGGCTCCCGAGAAGGGCTCCGTATGCTTCACCTATCTGATAAATCCCGCCACCTGCGAACTGCATTATATGCACAGGCGCAACATCAGCCCGTCCTCGCTGGCCGGATTCACCAAAGCGGAACTGAAAGGATTCGCTCTTCACAGTTTTGAGAAATGATTACAGGAATTACCGAAGAAGGGATAAAATACGCGGTGCGCAATGCCGGTAACGCCGTGGCATACTGCGCATTGAGCGTAAAGGCCGGAACGGCTGACGAGGCCGGCTTCCACACGGGCATAGCCCATTTTGTGGAACATACCCTGTTCAAGGGGACGGCGCGGCACGACGCTGACTACATCAACAACCGCCTGGAACGCCTGGGAGGGGAGCTGAACGCATATACCACCAAGGAGGAGATAGTCCTGCACGCCACTGTCCTGAAGAAGGACATAGCCAAGGCCGCCTCCCTGCTCGCCGAGATAGCGTTCGAATCCACTTTCCCCGAGGAGGAGATTGAGGTGGAAAAAGGGGTTGTCATAGATGAAATCGCTTCCTACAAGGATTCGCCTTCCGAGGATATCTATGACGTATTCGAGGAGAAACTCTTCGCGGGCAGTCCGCTGTCAAGCCTGATTCTGGGCACCCCGGAGTCCGTGCAGGCCATGGATTCAGAAGAATTGAGGCGCTTTCGCACCACCTTCTTCACCCCCGGGCGGATATCATTCACGGTCGTCGGGCCTCTCCCCGAGAAGAAAATGGAGGAGATGGTAAGGAGCATAAGCGCGAAATACCGCAACACCTGCGCCTGCGGAGCCAAGTGCCCGGAACGCAAGGCCTCGGACATAGGGGACGGCACCGTATTCGACGAAACCATAGACAAGAAGGACCATCAGGTCAACTGCCTGATAGGAGGCACAGCCCCCTCGATGAACAGCGAAGAGGACAGGCTTGCCACCATACTGCTCTGCAATATGCTCGGCGGGCCCGCCTCCAACAGCATATTGGGACGCATACTGCGGGAAAGACACGGATGGGTCTACAATGTGGAATGTTCCTACACCCCTTATTCCGACAGCGGTGTTGCAATAATAGCTTTCGGCTGTGACGGCGAAAACCTGCCTAAATGTGAGAGGGTGATAAGACGCCAGCTGCATCTTCTTCAGGACAGGGAACTGTCCCGGGAAAGGCTCAAGGCGGCGAAGCGGCAGCTGCTGGGCCAGAATGCGATATCACTGGAAAGCGGGGAGGCGCAATGCCTGTCGATGGGCAGGAGCCTGATGTGTTTCGGCCGAATCAGCCCTGATGAGGAACTGACGGCCAAAGTAATGGCAATTACGGCCGCGAAAGTTCGTGAAATGGCCGTCAAGGTGTTCGGTGACCACAAACTCAGCCGCCTGGTATATCTGTAATATGGACAATCTGTACAAATACATTGCCGGTCACAGCGTACGCGAAAGCGACGACCTTCTGTGGATACGCAGGCAGACCCACCTTCATACCAACCACGCGAGGATGCTCTCGGGCGAAGTCCAGGGGGCTCTGCTGACCTTGCTGGTGCGCAGCACCGGGGCCGGACGCATACTGGAAATAGGCACGTTCACGGGCTATGCCACCGTATGCCTTGCAAAAGGTCTTCCCGAAGACGGCGGGCACATCGACAGCCTGGAAATCAACGACGAGCTCGTCGGCCTGATCAGGGAGGGGTGGAAAATAGCCGGAGTGGAGGACAGGATAAGTCTCCATATAGGCAATGCCCTGGACACTTTGTCAAGGTTTGCAGAAGATAGCGGTGACGATGGGATGTACGACCTGGTGTACATCGACGGCAACAAGCGCGAATACTGCGCCTATTATGAGGCCGTCCTGCCGCTGGTCCGCCAGGGAGGCATAATTCTGGCCGACAACACACTGTGGGACGGGAAAGTGGTGGAGGACCCTCTGCCGTCAGACGCCCAGACCACCGAAATCCTGAGGTTCAACGAAAAGGTAGCCGCCGACCCCAGAGTGGAATGCGTCATCATCCCGCTTCGCGACGGCCTGAGTTTCATCCGGAAGAAGTGAATTGATCCACCTCTGCATTACAGAAGTTGGAGATAATCGGGATGCCGGCTCACCGGTCAAGGGCCTGAAGAATCTTCGTTGCAAGCAAGGGGTTGATTCCGGGATGGGAAAACAGCCAGCCATTTACTGTTTCAGCTGCCTTGTCATTCTGCTGATTCTTCAGCAAGACGCTGCACCAGTCGCCCGGAAAGAAGATATCCCCGGTTCTCTGTATTTCTTCAAGGGCATCCAAGGAAGGTACGATGTATGCCAGAGCCTCTTCCTGCCTGTCCCGGTGGCAAAGAAGAGCAAGCGCGGAAAGCACACGCGACTCGGGGCGACGGTTTTGAGCTGATTCAAGAAAAGAAGCAAACAGGGCATTACGGACATCGGAGTCGGGTGATGCTGCCAGACAAAGCATCTTAAATGTTTCTTTACGGTCCGGGTTGGTGATACGTCCTGACTGAATTTCCGCAATATCACGTGCCCTGTCAGGGAAAGCCACCATAAGTTGGCAGGCCAGATCAGTGAAGTCCCTTTCTCCGAGTTCCAGAGAAGGATATGCCTGCCTGGTATTCCAGATGGAATACAGTTCCTCCAACTGCCTGTCTTCCTGTGCGGATTTATAATACTGCCTGAAAGCCAGAAGCCTGAGTTCGTGGGCTCGGGATGGATCGGAGACAATTGAACGCAGGCAATCCGTAAATTCAGGGCATCCTCCTTCATAACGGAGAGATTCATCCGCGGCATAGGAAATCAGCGAAGAAAGAATCAGAGGATTCTGTTCGGAGAGGATATTGGACCCGCACCAGTCAATGAAAGATTTTCTGTCAAGCGTACCGTGCCAGGAATTCTCATACAGGGTCATAAGCAGTGACATTCTCTGAGTCTGGGCATATTCTCCCCAGTGCTCCATAATATAGTTCAGACTTCCTGCATCCGGTCTGAACCAGCCATAGCCCTTGCCATCAATATTCGGAATCCAGTACCGGCCTTCTGCAATTTCGTGCCTGAGCTCCTGTTGCCATACAATACCCCTTCCCAGAGGATCCGATTGATTTACTTCCAGTTTACCGTCCGCGGCCTTGCCGGAATACTCAGGCATACCAGGCTCTTTTATCCAGGCATCGGACCATTCCCTCAGGTCGGCCTCCGTATGCCTGTTCAAGATATCCACAAGGTCATCCCAGGAGGCGTTGGAATATCCATACGCCCTCAAATACTCCCTCAAACCATCGCGGAAAGCCTGCTCTCCGAGCATATCCGCCAGTTTGTTCATTACCACCGGAGCCTTGTCATAGATAATGTTGCAGTATATCAGTCCTGCATCCTGGAGATTGTCCAGCGGTCTCCGGATGGCATTGCTGCCTTGCGTACGGTCTTCCTGATAAGCCGGGGCATAGAGAACTTTCAAATCGGACAGCGTATAGTTGAGTGATGGGAACAGCGGCCTTACCATGCGGTATGCAAACCAGTTCGCAAATACTTCCTTTGTCCATACGTCATCGAACCAACGCATTGTGACATAGTCTCCGAACCACATATGCGCCGTCTCGTGGGCTATCAGCGAAGCCCTTTCCATAAGTTCCTCCGTCGTAGGGTGTCCGCTTAGGAAAATCCTCCGGTCATTATAGAGCGTCGCTCCGGCGTGTTCCATCCCCCCGTACTGAAAGTCGGGTATGACAATGAAATCATATTTGTCGAAAGGATATTCGATGCCGGTATAATCCTCCAGCCATTCCATCGAGTCAAAGACGAGATTGATTATATCATTGCTCTGCGCGACTTTTGCAGGATCCGTCTCACGGTGATACATCGAGATCGTTTTATTGTTCCTGGCTCCATCCACTCTCTCAAACCGGCCGGCCACAAAAGAAAAGAGGTAGGTGCTCAGCGGCTTTGTGGGATAGAATGAATATAAAGTGGAATTTCCCAGTTCTTTCTTGTTTTCCACTTCGGTATTGGAAACGGCAATCCAGGGCTCAGGGACATTCAGAGTGAGTTCGAATACGGCCTTGAGGTCCGGCTGGTCAAAGCAGGGGAACAATGTCCTGGCCCTGTCTGGGACAAGGAGCGTGTACAGGAAATCATCTCTTCTGTTGAGGGACTGCTCGCCTGCGACGAAGTTGACAACGACAGTGTTGTCACCTGTCTTGACATATTTGCGAGGGATTGTCAAGTGTTCGTTTTCTAAAACAGCTTTGATTTTTTTGCCGTTGGCTTCGACACCCAACAGATTGGCCTCGGGAGCCTTGAAATCCAGTACAACGGCTTTCTTTTCGGAAGCACGGAAGAAAACCGTATCAGAAGAAATGACGTTTCCGGATTCTTTTGTGAGATCGAAAACAAGGGAATAACGCACGTCTGACAACTCATCCGTTCTTTGCAAAGCCAGAGAAAAAGAAACACCTTCCTCCGCAACCTGATTACAGCTGAGAAAAGACATTGCCGCCAAAAAGCAGCCGAACAGCCTTCCGTATTTGAAACCTCTCATATTTACATCTCTTCCCTGCAGAAGTCTATCGCCCTGTTGATATAGTCCAGGAACGGTTTTGCAGTGCGGAAAAGCTCCGCAAGGTCGTCCGGCAGGCTTTTTTTCAGAACGAATTTCTCATCCGGAGCGAAACTCATCCCGAAATTCCGGAGCTTGAAATATTCGCTGTCAGGGGAGTCTGCGGGAAATCCGGGAGGAACCTTCTTAAGTGAGCCTTCCGTCTCGAGTATCAGTCTGCGGTCAGCACCCTCCAATATTCTGCGGAAATCTCCGTCCCCGTACAGTATGTCTTCCCTAAGTATCTTCACCACCCTCGGCTCCATAAAATAATTGCCCACCGCGGCTATGTGCCTGCTTTCCCATCCTCCGTCATCGGCGGCACTGACCTGGAAGTAATACCCGCTGTATCCGGATTTCTTCCCGCCGCGGCACACATAGACACCCATATGGCACTTGTAGGGGGCCTTGTTGGCGGAAAATCTGACGTCCCTGTTTATCCTCCAGGTCATGTCGGACAGCTGCAGGGGCCCTATCGAATCATCGAAGGAACGAATCCTGTCGGCCAGCGTCAGGGCAAACTCTCCGAAGGTATTACGTGCCCGGACATATTCGTCGTGATGTTCCAGAAACCATTCACGGTTGTTGTGGTCGTGAAGTTCTCTCAAGAATGCAAGTACCTCTTTCATTTGTCCTGTGATATCCCGGTCTAAAGAACCATTTTATTTTGTTCAATTCACAAAGTAGTAGGTATAGCTGGTCGTCTTCCCTTTCTCGTCCCGTTCTGTCAAGGTAAGTTTACCTTTCTTGAACGTGGCAGATTCGTAGCGTTCTTCACCGAGCGCCTCCTCTTTGACTTTATCAAGGATTTCTGTCATTACCTTTTCCATCTCTGTCTTCATTTCAGGAACGGGCTTTCCTTTGTAGTAGCATTCCACAGGCTTGACGACTTCCGACAGAAAGGATTCGGTGTCCCAATTAATGATGAGCTGGCCATCTTTGTAATCAAAAGTGCCTGTAAGTGATATCTCCATTTCACCAACCAGTTTCACGCCCATCATACCCGAGGAAAGAACAATGGACATATTATCCTCAACATTGCCGGACAGTTCGGAGTCGAAACTAAGCACACGCTTAATGGTTGTACCCAAGACGCTTTTTTGAAAAGACCAGTCTCCTTTGAAATTGTCTTGAGCATTGGAAGCAATGCAAATAATGGCCGCAGTGAGTAGAATGATGATTTTCTTCATGTTTTTTTCGTTGAGCATAATCAAGGATAATACAAAATGTCAAGACTTACAGTTTGTGTTTGAACGAAAGGATTCTGCAAACGCTCTCGTCAATGCGCTTTTCGGAAATCTCACCTTTTCTGACGGCCCTGACTATTCCGTCAACAGCCTTTTTGAGGTCTGCGGGCAACAGGATTATGTCCGTTCCGGCCTTAACGCTTGCAACGGCCGCTTCGGCAGGGCCGTATTTCAGGGTTATTGCACCCATTTCCATTGCATCCGTTATGATAAGCCCCTTGTAACCGAGTTCACCACGCAGTTTCTCCTGCAGGATTACGGATGACAGGGTGGAAGGCAAGTCCGTTCCCGTTACGTTCGGCGCCGCAATGTGCGCAATCATTATCAACTGTACTCCCGCTGCGATTCCCGCTTTGAACGGGACCATCTCACAGGCGTCAATCTCATCCCAAGTCTTGTTGGATGCCGCATAGCCGAGATGGGTGTCGTTCCTGGTGTCTCCGTGACCGGGGAAATGCTTGATGCATCCCTTGATGCCTGCATCCGAAAGGCCGGAAAGGTAGCTGGTCACCATTCTGGCGGCTGTTTCGGGATTGTCGCTGAATGCCCTGGGTCCGATGATTATGTTGTCCGGGTTCGTGTTCACGTCGGCCACCGGTGCAAAATCGATGTCAAAACCGTATTCCTTGACGTAGCTTCCAATATAGAAAGATGCGTCATATATCTTTTCCTCGTCATTGTCAGCCGCCAGCGCCGTCATACTCTCGAACTTTTTCAGGCCGAAGCTATCCGTGTTGGCGATACGCGCCACACGGCCGCCCTCTTCATCGATGCAGAGCAGAGGCCTGAAGGGCAGGGAACGGGCCCCGGAGCGATACGACAGCGAACGCAGCCCGCCCGTAAATTTTGACAACTGCTCCGGTGAAACGATATTTTTTGGGAAAATACAGAAGCCGCCCACAGGATATTCGCTGAAGAAATCAGCCATATCACTGTTGAATTCAGTGAGATCGAGACTCAGAGGGTCCTGGGGGCAGACAAGGGATTCCGGACGCACGATGAACATCTGGCACACTTTCTCCTTCAATGTCATTCTCTTGACAAGACGGGTAATCTCATCCGTGCCGTTGTGTCTGCCGTCGAGCCGTTTCGCCTCACGTGCGTTGAGGCCGAATGAGAGCAAAAGGATAAGGGTGGCTGCAAGGAATCTTTTCATGTCGGGCAAAGTTAACATATTTTTGCAATGATAAGCAATGTCCAATCCAATGGGCAATGTAATTTATTGTATACAAAGTGTCATTTATACTTGCAAATTTGTAAACTATTATTTACATTTGCGGTGTTAAAAAAATACACATATGAAAAACAAAACATTTCTATTTCCTCACAAATTCCAAAAAGTCGGATGTTGGATATTACTGCTCTCATTTATTGGCATTCCTGTTTCATTGTTTTTTTGCAATGTTCTAGGGCTAATTGATTTAAAGAATTCATTTGCAATAACTGTACGCATTCTTGCAGGTTTGATGGCAATCTTTCTTTCAATCGGCCTGTTTTTGATTGCTTTCTCTCAAGAAAGATTCGAAGACGAATACATTGGTGCTATCCGAAAGAAATCCATTATAATTTCTACAATCATAGGATTCTGCTGTTACCTTATTTATTCTACCATTGCAACGATAGGCGGAGCCTGCATGGTAGCTGAGGCTTTTGGTGTTTCTGGCAACATAGTGGATCCTGACGGATTTAAAATGATGTTATCCGATTTTTGCCAGAAATATAAATGGCTTGAGAATTTTTCCGGGGTGTTTTACATGTTCATCTATTACGAGGTAATCTTCAGAATTAATTTACATAAATTGAATAAATCAGTCAACAATGCAGAATAATTTAAAGGTAGAAAGAGCTAGAAGGCGTATTTCACAGCAGGAACTTGCCGACAAGGTGGCTGCCAGCCGGCAGACCATCAATGCAATCGAATTGGGTAAATTCAATCCTTCAACCGTTCTTGCTTTAAAAATTTCCAAAGTGTTCGACATATCGGTAAACGAGCTGTTCTATTTGGAAGAAGGAGATTAATAACTGATCGAAGGATACATAAACAACGAAAGGTGACCTCTTGGGCCACCTTTCGTTGTTGAGCGGAAAACGAGACTCGAACTCGCGACCCCGACCTTGGCAAGGTCGTGCTCTACCAACTGAGCTATTTCCGCGTGCAAATCAATTGCTATTTCAATGATTGGGACTGCAAAGGTAGCACTAAAATTCCAATCTCCAAACTTTTTAGTAAATTTTTAGAGAGAATATTTGTCAAGAAGACGTTTCGCTATCTCTTTGGCGTCACCGCATGGCGAAGAAGGGAAGTCGTATAAGCGCTCGTCCCACCAACTCTTTTCATACGCTGTAACGGAATCGTAATACTGTGTGAGGTGCTCTTCGTCGAATCCCGAACCTTCGTCAAGGGAGCGGTCGACAGCCTCGAAGAACATTGTCCAGCGTGGCTTGTAGTAGGTTTTCACCAGGCCACCCCACGTACGGGCAGCATAATCGTTGAGAACCATTCCTGCATCGCTCCAGGTCGTGATGAGATTGCGGGCGTTCGACTCGAAATAGTCCGCTTCTTCGGGAGTGGCTCCCCATCTGCGTGCGTCGGCAATCCACTTTCCAACCAGAAATGCGTTTTGAGTGGAAACAATTTCGTCGATATCATCCAGCATTTCAGTCATTTCCGCCGCAAGCTCCTTCATCTTTCCGCGGTCACGGTTCCCATATGCTTCGGCATATAGGTCGAATACCCTATGAAAATTGTTGCTCAGCCACTGTCTTGTGACGTTTGCCACGTCGAAAGAGTATGCAGTATTCCTTCCTTCCGCTGCAAGAAGCAGCCTCAATGCTTCGCGCAGATTGGAGTTGCCATACTCGAAACGGGACCTGGCGTGATATGTGATAGGATGATGATCAAATGCAGGACGTGCGTCAACAAACGCTTTTTGCCAAGGAGACGTGGGGCTGACGTAGATGCTGTCCACCAGGATTTTCCAGGCCGCGCGTGCGTTTTCGTCGACCTTGCCGGTTCTTTGGTCGGCAAGGCATTGAGTCCACTGAGCGATGTCGTGGTGCTGTGGCATGTCCCAGGCCTTTTCCAGGACATATTCATATACGAAGGGATTGCAGTCAAAACCCTCGAGGGTGGAACCTATTCCCTCGAAATTCTCACCTCCGCAGGCGAAAGTGTTCTCCAACCTTCTGTCGATTTCTTTCAGGTTTCCGGAAAGCATTGTGTTTCCTCCGAAATTCCCGAGGTAGCACCATATATTAAGGTACCCCGAAGAAATTCTCCGTGCGTTGCCATACCTCCTGACGCTCGCAGTAGTAGTCCAGCATCAGTTGTCTGTCTTTCGGGAAAGATGTCAGATAGGCCTGAACCTTGTCTTTGAGCCAGTATTGCCTGTCGTTGTAGAACAGCCATCCCATCTGCAGCCAGGTAGCCTGCGGATCGGCCTTTTCCAAAGATTCATATACCTGGCGGCTGACACGGCCAAGGTATTCAGGTTCCCAGCTTGGCGGCATCATCTCGTTGAAAATATCTATCCCGTAGATATGGTCGGTACCGTAGATTTCACTCTCTTTCTCGACGAACTTCTTCTGGATTTCGGCAAAGAGTTCGCTCATCGGGTCCAGAAAAGTGCAGGCGTTTTCTTCCGGGAAACCGCCCCAAAGCTCCAACTGCGTTATCGTGGCCTCTGGGCGGATGCGCTTCAACTCGCGGGGGACGTGGCCGGAGAACGCGGGCAGCACCGGCTTCATGTTGAACTGGCGTTCGCGATCGGTAATCTTTTTCTGGAGTTCCAGCTGGCCGTCAAGCCAGGACTTGGGCAGGGGACCGCCCCATCGGTCTATGTTCTGCATCCTGTGCCAGGGAAGATGCGCGGGCCCTGTAAAATAACTGCGCACCTCTTCATCGCTCAGGCCCATCTCTGTCCATATCTGATACCAGATAGATTCCTGTCCGGTAATGGCCAGCGGCAGATTGATTCCGTTGAGCGCCATCCAGTCGATGATATGTTCCCATTCTTCCCATTCCCACCAGGGCATGGTGTAGCCGAAAGTGCAGTAATTGAAGAAGAAACGCTTGTCCACTCTGGCTTCAACCTGGATGGGCTTTTCCACCTTTGGCAGTCTTGCAGGCATCTTGAAGCCGTCGGACTTGAACCAACCAACCTCCACGAGGCAGTAGTATTTCAGATAATGATTCAGGCCAACGGCCATGGAATTGGCGTTGTTGCCTCCGATTGCTATCTTGCGGCCCCTCGATTCGATTCTGAAGTAATCCTTGTCCCCGGCGGGAAGAAGTTCAAAGACAAAGGCTTTTTCCTTCTGGGGTATGATTCTTTGAGCCAACCCTTTGATGGCGGCGATGTCAGGGTCGATGTCCTCTGTGGCCTGGTTCCCGCAGGAATTGAGGCAAAAGCCGATGCACAGCAGCATGACGGCCGTGAACGGAAAGGCAAGATAGTGTTTCAATTTATAATGCAGTTAATGAGTTCGGATTTCAATCAGATTCCGCGCCGCTTAGAGAACGGTCTCGAATTCGCGCAGGAACCGGAGGTCGTTCTCGAAGTAATTGCGGAGGTCCTTTACCTGCCATTTCAGCATGGCGATGCGCTCTATGCCCATACCGAAGGCAAAGCCGCTGTACTTCTTCGAATCGATGCCGCTCGCCTCGAGCACGTTGGGATCCACCATTCCGCAGCCCAGAATCTCCAGCCAGCCCGTTCCCTTGCAGATGTTGCATCCCTTGCCTCCGCATATGTTGCAACTGACGTCAACCTCAGCAGAGGGCTCTGTGAAGGGGAAATATGAAGGCCTCATACGTATCTGCGTCTCGGGGCCGAACATTTCCCTGGCGAAGAGCAGTATGGCCTGCTTCATATCCGCGAACGTCACGCCTTCGTCTATGTAGAGGCCTTCCACCTGGTGGAAGATGCAGTGTGCGCGCGCCGAAATGGCCTCGTTCCTGAATACCCTGCCGGGGCAGATGACGCGTATGGGCAGAGGCATTTTCTCCATTGTGCGTACCTGGACGGAAGAAGTGTGGGTGCGCAGGAGCAGGGGGTTGCGGTATGTCTTCACGCCGTTCTCCTCTGAGACAAGTTCTCCGTCGGAAACGAAGAAGGTGTCCTGCATCTCGCGGGCGGGATGCTCGGGGGGGAAGTTGAGGGCTTCGAACACGTGCCAGTCATCCTCTATTTCGGGTCCTTCGGCCACGTCGTAGCCGAACTTGCGGAAAATGTCCACAATTTCCTGGCGGACGATGGATACGGGATGGCGCGAGCCGAGTTCTCCTGGTGTTCCGGGCATGGTCAGGTCATTTGCGGCTCCACCCGCTGAAGAGACCGCCTTGTTCTCGACCTCTTCCCTGAGCTGGGCTATGCGGTCTGCCGCTGCATTCTTGAGGACGTTCAGCTTCGCACCGAACTCGCGCTTCATTTCGGGAGCGACGCCACGGAACTCATCGAACAGCTCGGTGATGCTGCCTTTCTTTCCCAAAAGGCGGATACGGGCATCTTCAACATCCTGACGTGTGTTTGCCTTCAGAGCGGCAACCTCCGCCATCAAAGCCTCAATCTTCTCTTTCATTATCTGTTTTTCTTTTTCTTGTTCCTTTTTTCAGGCTCTATCCCGGCGGCCTTGTCCCTGCGTTTCTGCCTGTCCTTGATTATGCGTTCCCCGCCTTGCTTGAGGTACTCGGCCCACTGGCTCTCGGTGAAGAACTTCCTGTATGCCGCCTCGTTGCGTTCCATCCACTTGTCCTGGACAGCGAGGTAAATGTCGGGATTCTCGACCCTGGCCTTGCTGAGGGCATCCATTTCCTCCATCCAGCCCGTATAATTCGTGACGAGGGTGCTGTCTATGTAGAAAACCTGCCAGTCTTCCAGCTTCAGCATCTTTTCAAGCCTTTCGGTTTCCTTTTCCGCCAGTTCGATCGGATCGGGCTTTTTCTGCTCGTCCTGCGCCGCCGCGGAAATGCAGGAAAAGAGCAGTATGGCGATAGCCGCCGTTTTTGTCTTTGTCAGCATAAAATGTTAACTTTGCCGGTTGATTGGGCAAATTTAGTCAAATTTACAATAAAGACAAAAATGCGTAAACTATCGTTCTTAATGTCGATGCTTGCTCTGCTGGCAGGACAACAGGCGGCATTCGCCTGCACCAACGTCATAATCACGCGCGGAGCCTCGGCTGATGGCAGCAATATGGTATCCTACGCCGCCGATTCGCACCAGCTGTTCGGAGAGCTTTACCATCTTGAAGGCGGTGTCCACAAGGCTGGAGAGATGCGCCGCATTGTCGACTGGGACTCCAACAGGCCTCTGGGTGAGATACCCCAGGCTTCCGTGACATATACGCGCACCGGCAATATGAACGAGCGCCAGCTTATCATAGGCGAGACCACCTACGGCGGCCGCGAGGAACTTTGGGCGCAGGAAGGTGCCATCCTCGACTATGGTTCGCTGATATACATAGCCCTCGAGCGCTGCACCACGGCCAGACAGGCCATAGCCCTCATCTATGACCTGACCTCCCGTTACGGCTATTGTTCCGAAGGCGAAAGCTTTTCCATAGCGGACAAGGACGAGGCCTGGGTGATGGACCTGATAGGCAAGGGCTCCTATGGCAAGGGCATAGTATATGTGGCCCGCAGGATTCCTGACGGATATATCTGTTCCCACGCCAACCAGAGCCGCATCACCACTTTCCCGCTTGACCGTCCTGACGAGTGCGTGTATTCCCCCGACGTTATCAGCTTCGCCCGCGAGCGCGGGTATTTCAGCGGCGCTGACGGGGATTTCAGCTTCGCGGACGCATACAATCCGCTTGATTTCGGAGGTATGAGGGGTTGTGAAGCCAGGGCCTGGAGCGCATTCAACATACTTTGTGAAGGCAACTTCACATTTTTGGATGAAAACGGAATGGAGCAGACGCGTCCTGCAATGGATTACATAGAATACGCCCTCGGACACGACAAGTCGAAGCGCTTCCCCCTGTTTGTGAAGCCTTCGCGCAAGATAAGCGTCGCCGACGTGGCACGCGTGATGCGCGACCACTATGAAGGTACGCCCATGGATATGACCACCGACATAGGGGCGGGAGGAAACAGGCTGCCTTACCGCTGGCGTCCGATGTCCTTCAAGGTGGACGGAAAGGAATATTACAACGAGAGGGCCATTGCCACCCAGCAGACAGGATTCTGGTTCGTGGCCCAGGCCCGTCCGTCTCTGCCCGACCTGGTGGGAGGCGTTATATGGTTTGGCTGTGATGATGCGGCAACGTCTTATCTTACACCGGTTTATGCATCTGTTACAAGGGTTCCGCACTGCTTTGAGCACGGCAATGGCGATATGCTCCATTATTCCTCGGCCTCCGCTTTCTGGATATGCAACCGAGTGGCCAACGCCTGTTACAAGGCTTACGACATAATGGCTCCGACGGTGCATGCAAAGGCCCTGCAGTGGGAGAAACAATGCAGCGAAATGCTGCCGGCGTGGGATGCCGAAGCGCTGAAACTGATAAAGAACGGTAAAGCCGTGCGCAAACTGCTGACCGGCAGATGCTGTGACGCAGCGGATGAAATATTCAGGCAATGGTCGGAACTGGAAGAATACCTGCTCGTGAAGTTCATTGACGGCAACGTCAAGGCGCAGAATCCCGACGGCAGCTGGGTGACGAACGGATACGGTGTTCCGGATAACATATCCCAGCCAGGCTATTCCGAGAAATGGAAGGCGGCGGTCGCTGCGGACAACGGTAAAATATTGGAGGTTACGGAATGAGAAGAATCAGACTTTCAAGTGTATCGCTCATATTTTTGGGCTCGTTTTTATTGTGGTCGTGCCAGCTGGCCAGCCTCAAGAGGGTGCGCGTCGCTCCGGACCCCGTTACAGTCACTGTGGCTGTGGTTGTCAGTGCGGTAAATGTGTATACAATGAGCTACATATGAACTGTCGAGTCCGCCAAGGAGGCGGTGGTCAATGCCGTTCACAGCGGTAACCTGCAGTCCGTGGACGTGCGTCAGGGACAGAATGTCAAACGCTCCCAGCAGCTTGCAAGCGTGGAGTCGTCATCGATGGCAAGCATACACGAAGCATCGGCCGCTGCCTTGAAACAGGCTAAGGACGGTTATGACAGGGCTCAGCAGATGTATGCCAAGGGTAGCATCACGGAGGTGAAGATGATGGAAGTGAACACCAGGCTGACCCAGGCCCAGGCGGCTGAAGCGGCTGCCGCGTCGTCCCTGGAGGACTGTTTCGTGCGCGCCCCCTTCGACGGCCGCATCGCCCGTGTCTTTGTGCATCAGGGAGAGCGTGTCACCATCGACCAGCCGTTGTTCTCCATAATCGATGCATCGGGACTGGACATCAACATAGCCGTGCCGGAAAACGAGATAGCCGGAATCAGGACAGGCGACAAGGCAAGGGTAAGTTTTCCCGCGCTGGGGGAAACGGAGTATGAAGCCGTAGTCAAGGAAAAGGGACTTATCGCCAATCCATTGTCACATACATACAACTGCAAACTGAACATAACGGCCTGCCCGAAGGAGCTTCTGAGCGGAATGGTGGGCAAGGTTTTCCTTGAGGCGTCTGCCGGGAACGGAGTTGTTATCCCTTCCGATGCGGTGAAACTGTGCGCCGAGGGCAAGTACGTGTGGGTGGTGTCCGATGAGGGGCTTGTATCCAGACGCCTGATCAGAGTGTCCGGTTATGCCGGCCGCGGAGTAATAGTGGAATCCGGACTCGAGGCAGGGGAGAAAGTGGTGATGGAAGGTATGGACAAGATATCCTCAGGTATGTCCGTAAAGTTTCGTGAAAAAGGAGAGTGATGGAAATATCCAAGCCAAATACATCGGTTTTCGTCAGAGGAGCCATCAAGCACTGGAAGATAGTGTATCTTGCTGCTGTGGCTCTGTGCGCTTTGGGCATCGTGGGGATAATAGCGATAAAGAAGGATGAATTTCCGACTTTCGAGCTCAACCAGGGACTTGTGGCCGCGGTCTATCCCGGCGCATCCGCCGATGATGTCGAGACACGTGTGACAAAACCCCTTGAGGAGATGCTCCTGACCATCCCCGAGGTGGAAAGAAGCAATATGGAATCCGTGTCCAAGGACGGGATAACGTATATATTGGTGGACTTGAACTGCAGCCAGCGCCGCAAGACCGAAGTCTGGAGCAAGATCAAGCACAAGCTCAACCAGGGCAAGATATTCCTTCCTCCCGGAGTCCTCACGGTGCAGGTGCTGGACGATTTCAGCGAAGTGAGCGCCATACTTCTGTCCATCGAATCGGAAGACAAGGGCTGGGGCGAACTTGAAGACTATGCCGAAAAGCTGAAGGACAAGCTCCGCACCATCAACCGCATGGGCTCGGTCACGATACTGGGCCAGCAGACGGAGGAGATCGCCGTCACTCTGGATATGACCAAAATCAGCGCCTACGGCATAAATCCGGCCAATCTGATGCTGAATTTCGCTTCGGCCGGTCTGGGCATACCCACCGGGACGTTTGATACGGACTATCTCATCGCTCCCATAACCATCTCCTCCGATGTGGACAAGGAAGAGGAGATTGCCAGAAAGATAGTGTGGCACAGCCCCGCGGGCGACATTATCAGGCTGGAGGACATAGCGACTGTCGAAAGGCGTATCAGAAAATCAGAATCCGAGGTGCATTACAACGGACATTCCACTCTGATACTCAGCCTTGTGATGCGCCCGGACAACAACATCGTAAGTTTCGGCCGGGATGTCGACAGAGTTCTTGAAGAGTTCTCGGCAACTCTTCCTCCAAGCGTGCATATAAACCGCGTTACGGATGAGCCCGGAATAGTCAATACAAGCGTGGCCGGCTTCCTCCGCGACCTGTTCATTTCGATGCTTGTCGTCATATTCGTGATGATAATGATGTTCCCTATGCGCAGCGCGCTCATAGCCAGCAGCGGAGTCCCCGTCTGCACGATGGTGGCGGTGGGTATGATGTTCGTAACCGGAATGAGCCTGAACACCGTGACGCTTGCCGCCCTTATCGTGGTTCTGGGAATGATAGTGGATGACAGCATCATAACGATGGACGGCTATATGGACAAGCTGGGTCACGGTATGGACAGGATAGACGCTGCGGCCGCCAGCGCCAGGGAGCTGTTCATGCCAATGTTTATGGCCACTCTGTCCATATGCTCTATGTTCTTCCCGATGCTTGGTATCATAACGGGCTATCTCGGGGATTTCATACAGTCATTCCCCTGGGTGATCCTCATTTCGCTGATGACATCTCTGGTCTACGCCGTGACGGTGGTCCCTTCACTGGAGACGAAATTCATAAAAACGTCCTCCCACCAGGACGACGGATTCGTGCACAGGATGCAGAACAGGATGTTCTCCGCCCTTCAGTCAGCCTATGACAAATTCCAGGTCAAGGCTTTCGACCATCCGCGTCTGACCATAGGTGTCGGAGTGCTCACGGTGTTGCTCGGAGGACTGATGTTCAGCCGTCTAAACGTACAGATGATGCCTTTTGCCGCACGCAAGAGCTTTGCCGTGGAGATAAATATGGAACCCGGCAAGAATATAGCGGACACGCGAATGGTGGCCGACAGCCTGGAGTCCATGCTGCTGAACGATTCCAGAATTCTGTCCGTCACGTCGTTTATAGGTACCGGAGCGCCGAGGTATCACGCTACATATGCTCCCAAGCAGCCCTCGACCACTTTCGCACAGCTGATTGTCAATACGAAGTCGGAGATTGCCACGGAGGAGATTCTTCCCTATGCCGAGGCGAAATACGAACACTATTTCCCCGGCGCGCTGATACGTATCAAGCAGATGGACTATCAGGGAACCGATTCTCCCGTGTCGGTGAATATCAGCGGACCTGACCGTGACAAGTTCGCCTGGGTGGCGGACAGCCTGTATACCTATATGAAATCCCTTGACCGCGACTTGAAATGGGTTCACACCAAGGGCGGACAGTACACAACCGCAGTGAAGGTGGATATGAAGCAGGAGGAAGCATCGCGCGTCGGGGTGGACAAGGCTCTGATAAGCCTGAGCATGGCCCAGGGCTTCTCTTCGACCGACCTCACGACGGTGTACGAAGGCACGCATTCCATCCCCGTGACGTTGTACAGCTCCGAGGTTTCCGATACAATGGGCTTTGATGCCATAGGCAACAAATTGATACAGACTGCCATACCTGGAATAGACGTACCTTTGCGCCAGGTGGCTGACATACATCCTGAATGGAGAAGGGAGTCTCTGCTGCGCTATGCCGGAGCCCAGACCATAGCGGTGAACGCCGACTTGAAATACGGACACTCGCATCCCCGCGTGATGAAGAAGATTGATGCTTACGTGAAGGGTTTGTGCGAGCGCAATGAAATTCCCGAGGACGTGCAGATCACTTATCAGGGCCTTTCTGCGATCAATGCGCATCTTGGCCCCGAGATTGCCTGGTCTTTCATAGGCGCCGTGGCCATAATGTTCATTTTCCTGCTCATCCATTTCAAGAAGGTCAGGATAACGGTCCTGTCCCTGGTCCTCAGCCTGCTGTGCCTTTTCGGCGCATCTTTCGGACTCTGGGCCTTCAACCAGGATTTCGGTATGACCTCCGTTCTGGGCATAGTGGCGCTGATAGGAATAATAGTGAGGAACGGAATAATAATGTTCGAGTACGCCGAAGACCTGCATTTCAAGGAAGGTTATTCTGTCAAGCAGTCGGCTATGCTCGCCGGACAGCGCCGTATGAGGCCCATTTTCCTCACGTCCTGCACCACGGCTCTCGGCGTGCTTCCCATGGTGATTTCCGGAGATGCCCTCTGGCAGCCTCTGGGCCTCGTGATATGTTTCGGCATAATGTTCTCCATACTCCTTATAGTGTTCATAATGCCCGTAAGTTATTGGAAGGTTTTTGAAAAAAGCAGTTTGTTCGGAGAATGAAAAACGTACTTGTAGCAATATTGCTGGCTGTGTCTGCCGTAACGGCTTACGGGCAGAAGGTCATGACGCTTCAGGAATGCAGGCGTCTTTCGATGGAACACAATGCGGAAGTGCGCAATGCGGCCCTTGACGTTACTGCCGCCAGACTGCAGAAGCAGGAGGCTCTTGCGGAATATTTCCCCAAGGTGGAGGTCGCGGGAGGAGCGTTCCACGCCAAGGACCCTCTCTTCACCATTACCATCGCCGATGTGCTGGGGAATTCCCCTCTGGCCTGCAATATCAGTGAGCTGGCTTCCGACCTGCTTCGCGACTACGGTCTGAACAGCAGCTTCTCCACGCTCAACTACGGCTATGCTGGAACAGTCAACCTGACCCAGCCCATTTTTGCCGGCGGCCGCATCGTGACCGGAAACAAACTCGCCGCTCTGGGTGAGAGGGCTGCCGTGGCAAAGAGCGAACTGCAGAACAGGACGGCCGCCGAGCAGGTGGACAAGGATTTCTACGGAATACTGGCCCTGCAGGAGAAGCAGATAACCCTCTCCGGCCTGCAGAGACTCCTGGATACGTTGCAGAAGGATGTCGAGGCTGCGTATGCGGCCGGGCTCGCGCTCAATACGGATGTCAGCGAGGTGATGCTCAAGCAGTCCGAGCTGAAGGCCGGGCAGAGCAAGCTCAAGATGGGCTTGAGACTGGCCAAGATGAATATGCTCAACAGCCTGGGCGTTGAATACAACCCGTACGTCAGCATAGACAACCCGGACAAGCCGTCCATCGATTCCTTCACCTTCGAAGGCTCCTTCGACCAGCTGATGACACCTCAGGAGGCGTACGTCGACGAAGAGAAGGCTTCATCTTCACTTGCCGAAAACCGTCTGCTGCAGATGCAGGTGGAGGCAAGGAACCTGGAGCGCAGGATGGTTCTGGGGGAGGCGCTGCCGACCCTCGGGCTGGGCGCCACCTACGGTTATGCCAAGGGCGTCACCAATCCCAGATGGAACGGTGCCCTGTACGCCCTGCTGAAGATTCCCATCACGGACTGGGGCAAGAACAGCCGCAAGCTGCAGAGAATGAGACTGGAAATACAGAAGGCCGAGAATCAGCGCGACTACCTTTCCTCACAGCTCGTACTGCAGCTGCGTATGCTTTTCGTGGAGCTGAACTGTGCCTGGGACAATGTCCAGATAGCTGTTGAGGCCGAAGCTCTGGCCAAGGACAGGATGGACAACCTGACCGTGGATTACACGGTGGGGAACGCTACGCTTACCGAGCTTCTGCGCAGCCAGACCGCCTACAGGGATGCCCAGGAATTCAGGATAGACACTACTCTGGATTATCTCTCGTCCCTCGAGGCATACAGGCTTCGTTGCGGCGCTGAATAGTATTCAGAGCATTTCTTTTGTCGTTTTGAAAAAAAATCGTATATTTGCAGCCCCAAATTTTGGGACTATTAAAATTATTAACAAATGCCTACAATTCAACAATTAGTTCGCAAGGGCCGTGAAACTCTCGAAGAAAAGAGCAAATCACGTGCGTTGGATGCTTGTCCTCAGAGGCGTGGCGTATGCGTCAGGGTGTATACAACTACCCCTAAGAAACCTAACTCAGCAATGCGTAAGGTTGCCCGTGTACGTCTTACAAACTCCAAAGAGGTCAACGCGTACATTCCCGGAGAAGGCCACAACCTGCAGGAGCACAGCATCGTGCTGGTGCGCGGCGGTCGTGTAAAGGATCTCCCCGGTGTACGTTACCACATCCTTAGAGGAGCTTTGGACACTGCCGGCGTAGAGGGTCGTCTTCAGTCACGTTCCCTGTACGGCGCCAAGAGGCCGAAGAAATCTAAGAAGTAACATTTATTTTATCACCTAATCAATTTTAAGAAAATGAGAAAATCGAAGCCTAAGAAGAGGATTCTACTTCCTGATCCCAAGTTTCACGACGTGGAGGTTACCCGTTTCGTGAACAACTTGATGCTGCAGGGGAAGAAGAGTATCGCGTATTCTATTTTTTACGATGCCATTGACATGGTAGGCGAGAAGATGAAAGATTCTGACAAGGCTCCTCTGGATATCTGGAAACAGGCACTGGAGAATGCGACACCTCAGGTTGAGGTAAAGAGTCGCCGTATCGGTGGTGCCAACTTCCAAGTGCCTATGGAGGTGCGTCCTGAAAGAAAAGTTTCTCTCTCGATGAAGAACGTGATAGCTTTCGCCCGCAAACGTTCCGGTCACTCCATGGCCGAAAAACTCTGCGCTGAAATAATGGCCGCCTATGCAAACGAGGGTGGTGCCGTAAAGCGCAAGGAGGAAATGCACAGAATGGCAGAGGCCAACAAGGCATTTGCACATTTCCGTTTTTAATTCACAATGAGCTTTGAGGAAAGATAACAATGGCAAGAGATCTTAAATTTACCAGAAATATCGGTATCATGGCTCACATTGATGCCGGCAAGACGACCACTTCCGAGCGTATCCTTTATTATACGGGAAAGACTCACAAGATCGGAGAGGTTCACGAAGGTGCCGCAACAATGGACTGGATGGTTCAGGAGCAGGAACGTGGTATCACCATCACTTCCGCTGCCACGACCGCATTCTGGCATTACAAGGGTGACACCTATCAGATCAACCTCATCGACACCCCGGGGCACGTCGACTTCACCGTTGAGGTCGAGCGTTCTCTCCGTGTTCTTGACGGTACGATCGCAACTTTCTGCGCCGTAGGACGTGTACAGCCTCAGTCAGAGACAGTATGGCGTCAGGCAGACAAGTACGGTGTTCCCAAAATCGCCTACATCAACAAAATGGACCGCGTCGGTGCGGATTTCCTTGCTGTTGTAGAAGAGATGAAGACCAAGCTCGGTGCCCGCGCAATTCCCATCTGCCTCCCTATCGGTGCAGAGGATAAGTTCCAGGGCATTGTGGATTTGATTGCAAACAAAGCTTACTACTACCAGAACAGCGATGAGCTGGTAAACTATGAAATAAAGGACGTTCCCGCCGAAATGCAGGCAGAGGTTGACGCCTGGAGAGAGAAACTCGTAGAGGCAGCCGCTGAATATGACGAGACCCTTATGGAGAAGTTCTTTGACGATCCCAACTCCATCTCTGAAGATGAGATTATAGCTGCGCTTCGCAAGGCAACCATCGATATGGCCATCGTTCCCGCCTGCTGCGGTTCTTCATTCAAGAACAAAGGTGTTCAGTTCCTCCTTGACGCAGTGATGCGTTATCTTCCTTCACCTCTGGACAAGGGTGCCATCAAGGGTACCAATCCCCGTACCGGGACAGAGGTTGAGCGCCACGCCACACCGGAAGAGCCTTTCTGCGCTCTGGTATTCAAGATTGCCACGGATCCTTTCGTAGGCCGTCTTGCATTCCTCCGAGCATATTCAGGTCGTCTGGATGCCGGCTCATACGTGCTCAACACCCGTACCGACAAGAAGGAAAGGGTTGCGCGTCTGTATCAGATGCATTCCAACAAGCAGAATCCCATAGAGTTCGTCGAGGCCGGTGACATCTGCGCCGCCGTCGGATTCAAGGATCTGCGTACCGGAGATACAATCTGTGCCGAAAACTCTCCCGTGACACTCGAGTCAATGGAATTCCCCGATCCCGTTATCGGTCTTGCCGTTGAACCCAAGACACAGAAGGACCTTGACAAACTGGGTATCGCCCTGGCGAAACTTGCCGAGGAGGATCCCACGTTCACCGTCAAGTCCGATCAGGAGACAGGCCAGACAATCATCAGCGGTATGGGTGAGCTTCATCTGGACATCATCGTTGACCGTCTCCGTCGTGAATTCGGCGTCGACATCAACCAGGGTGCGCCTCAGGTGAACTACAAGGAGGCTATCACGGTTCCCGTACAGCATCGCGAGGTGTTCAAGAAACAGACCGGCGGTCGAGGCAAGTTCGCCGACATCATCGTCGAGATCGCACCTGCCGACGAGGGAACTACGGGTCTGCAGTTCATCGATGAGGTGAAGGGCGGAAACGTTCCCAGGGAGTTCATTCCTTCAGTGGAGAAAGGCTTCAAGTCCGCGATGGCCAACGGTGTCCTCGCCGGCTATGAAGTTCCTTCCCTCAAGGTGACTCTCAAGGACGGTTCCTTCCACCCCGTGGATTCAGACCAACTTTCTTTCGAGATTGCAGCGCGTATGGCATTCCGCCATGCCTGCCCGAAGGCCAAGCCCGTTCTTCTGGAGCCCATCATGTCTCTCGAGGTTGTGACCCCCGAGGATTATATGGGAGACATCGTAGGTGACCTCAACCGTCGCCGCGGCCAGATCAACGCTATGGATTCCACTGTCGGTGCCCGCATCGTCAAAGCTTTTGTTCCACTTTCAGAGCAGTTCGGTTACGTGACCATTCTGCGTACGATTTCATCAGGTCGCGCCACTTCAACCATGACCTTCGACCACTATGCAGAGGTTCCCGCGAACCTTGCGAAGGACATCATCGAGAAGAGCGGCTACAAGGCACCTGAAGAGGATGAATAATTAAAAATCAAAGATATGGGTCAAATTATCAGAATCAAACTCAAATCCTTCGACCATATGCTGGTTGACAAATCAGCGAAGAAGATTGTTGAGACAGTATCTGCTACAGGCGCAAGGGTGAATGGCCCCATTCCCCTTCCCACTGACAAGAAGATCTTTACTGTGAACCGTTCCACTTTCGTGAACAAGAAAGCCCGCGAGCAGTTCGAACTCAACTCTTTCTGCCGTCTGTTGGATATTCACGATTCCACTCAGAAGACCGTGGACTCCCTTATGAAGCTGGAGCTCCCCGCAGGTGTGGACGTGTCCATCAAACTCAGCTAGTCGGAGTAAAAATCGAGGAAACGGTTGCAGTTGGCCGAAAAAATGACTAACTTGCGACCGTTTCGCAACGGTCTCTTAGCTCAGTTGGTTAGAGCAGCGGACTCATAATCCGTTGGTCGTGGGTTCAAGTCCCTCAGAGACCACAACAAAGGAGGGTGACTAAAAAGTCCAGATGGACTTAAAGGTCATCCTCTTTTCATTTTTGGTAATGTGGGTATTGATGCCAAAATTTTTGTGGGTACCAAATTTGTAGTGACGGCTCCGAGCTGCCTGGCAGCCAACCTTCGTCGGAACTCCGTTCGCTACGCTCACTTCGGCCCCTCCCATTGTCTCCTTCGTCCTGCTTCGCAGAACTCGTATCCAACGGGCCCCTCCCCCTGCCCGTGTCCGGGGGTGGACACGTCCTCCGAAGGTTGCTGCCAGCTCAGCTACTCCGCCGTCAGATCAAGAAACTTTTGATTGAGAATATAATGCCAAAAACAGTCGTCAGCGAAGCAAATGCAGGTGGCATAGACCATCTGAAGGCCTGTCCACCCCCGGACAGGTATAGGGGGAGGGGCCCAAGTGGAACGAAGTGAAACTTGGGAGGGGCCGAGCGCACGAAAGTGCGCGAGTCCTGAAGATGGTCTATGCCACCTGCTGCGAAGCTGGTGACACCTCTATGCACAAAGAAACCGGCCAAAA
>JAKSKP010000019.1 GCA_024401635.1 Bacteroidales bacterium | reverse complement strand
CATCCTTGGTATTACAATAATGCGAAAGCAAACGAAAATTACAAAAAAATGGCGCGTAAACAAAAAATTCTGAAAAGGACAAGGACAGTGCTTGCCGTGATAGTGTTTATCCTTTTCGTCCTTCTTTTTTCAGCTTCCGGAAAGATTGGTGAAATGTTGAGAATTCTGCCGGCTACGCAGTTCGTGCCGGCTCAGCATACCGCAAATGTGGTGGCCCTTGTGAGCTTGTTTTTGCTGGCTTTAATCTTCGGCAGGGTATATTGCTCCGTAATGTGTCCACTCGGTTTGTTGCAGGATGGAATATACGATATAAGCAGGTTGGGGAAAAAGAACCGCAACAAGAAGTACAAGGGGTCGAAGCCGCACAATGTGTTGCGCTATATCATTATGGTGGCTGTTATTGTGTGCGGAGCTACGGGCTACGGCTTCCTTAATTATTATATCGAGCCGTTCAGCAATTTCGGCCGTATCGTAACTGCGTTCACGTTCAAGTCCATCTCCGTTGTGCTGATGGCAGCCTTGATGCTTGTCATATTTACGGTATTGGTGCGTCGTAAAGGCAGAGTCTGGTGCAATTCAATCTGTGCCGTCGGCTCAATAATGAGCATCCCGAGCCGATGGAGTTTGTTCGCTCCTGTGATAGACAGTGACAAATGTACAAAATGCGGTAAGTGTGCCAGACAGTGCAGGGCTTCCTGCATTGACGTCGGGAAAGGCAAGGTGGATACAAGCCGTTGCGTTATGTGTCTGGATTGTCTCGATACCTGTCCCTCATCGGCCATTGACCTGCGTTTCCGTTGGAAAAAATCAGGCAAAAAGAAGGTCTCCGCAGAGAAGACAGACGCAGCAACTGACGGGGCACATACAATGGGCCGCAGGGCCTTCATCACTTCGATGGCCTTTATGGCGGGAAGTTTGTCATTGGATGCCGGTTCCAAACTGCGGGCGATGACATTCAAATCTTCCGGGACGCCCGCCCCCGTTCCCGCCGGTTCGAAGTCTATAGCTCATCTTCACGAAAATTGCATAGCCTGCCAATTGTGCGTGCAGTCCTGTCCGAATAATGTGCTGAAGGCCTCATCCAGGCTGGACAGTTTCCTGCAGCCGCGTATGGTATTCGACAAGGGATATTGCGACCCCGAATGTACCGTCTGCTCGAACGTTTGCCCGGCAGCTGTCATACAGCCCGTTACCGTGGAGCAGAAAAAATCCATCAGCGTAGGCTATGCAGTGCTGAATCGCGAAATCTGTACATTATGCAATACCTGTGCGGATAATTGTCCCAAAAATGCAATAATCCCCATCGCTGATGATGGTGGGAAGAAGGCGGGGTACACAGTGCTGGCTGAACGCTGTGTGGGCTGTGGATTGTGCGAGTATAATTGTCCTGCCGCCCCCGAAAAGGCCATCAAGGTTGTCGGATACGAGGTTCACAGGGAGGTGAAAATCTGACAGATAAGCGAAATGATCGGGTCTTGTCCTCAATCTTTCATAATTTTGTACATTCAATGAATCCTGGCTGAATATTGAATATTCTGAGTTTTTCAATTTTCTGTACTAAAAAGTCTGTTTCTCGACCTTGGGCTTGGCGGGACGGCCGCGGCGACGCGTGGTCCGCTTAGCCTTGGAGACGTAGACCGGTGCGCAACAGTCCGGAATCGGGAAGTCGAAGGACTCGCAGATCTTCACCTGGGCCCCGACGAACGGAGTGACGAACTTCATCCTGCCAGTGTGCTCGATGCATCGTATGGTGCGCATCTAGGCAAGGATTGACTCGGTGGAGTCGAAGTTCTTCCGGAGGTATTCGTTCTCCTCCCAGATGTGGCGGACGTATGATGCCAGGATGAGCCCCACGAAGCAGATGAACATTCTTCCGTGCTTGCTCTCCTCGGACCAAGTCCTGAGACGGTCCTGGCCCAGAGGGCCCTTCTGCAGCGCTAAGCACTTCTCCTGCTCGTCACGCATCCCGTAGTTGTTCTTGGCCTGCAGAGGGTCGAAGTCCACTCCGAGTGTCTTGCTGGCAAAGAAGCCAGCGGTGAGCAGCATCGAGGCTTTCTTCTCGGTATTCTCCTCGAACGACGCTATGGTGTTGTCCTCGTTGAAGGTCTAACCAATCCTGTTTCATCCGTTCAGACGGATAAACTTAGGACAAAACTAATTCAAATTGGGATTTGCCCGCCTGCGGCGGCCACATCCCTGTCGGGTCACGGCATTCCCTCAACGCGCAGGAACGCCCCGATACGCTGGCGCGTATCCGGGGTGTTTCCGTGGCGCGCCGCTTACGGGAGCAAGCTCCCGACGCTTTGCGCCACAAAAACACCCCGCACTTTCGTGCGGGGCGTTCCTGCGTCCTTTTGGGACTGCACTGGTGATCCCGTTGGGATTCGAACCCAAGACCCACAGCTTAGAAGGCTGTTGCTCTATCCAACTGAGCTACGAGACCGGTCCACATCAGATGCCTGATGGATATTTCGCGTGCAAAGATAGTAAAAACTTTCTTATGCGCCTATAAAAGTTTCACCGCGCCGAAAACTCCCAGAGAGGCGGTCAGCATAATCACTCCGGCGAGCAGTACTCCGAGCAGGACTGCGATGACGCTCTTACGGAAATCCATATTGAGCATGCTCGCGGCCAGGGTGCCTGTCCAGGCGCCGGTACCCGGTATGGGTATGCCCACGAACAGCAGCAGGGCGATATACAGGCCCTTGCCTGCCTTCTGCTCCAGCTTCTTTCCTCCTTCTTCTCCCTTTTCCAGACACCAGGTGAAGAAACCGCCTATGACGGGCTTGTCCTTGCCCCATACGAGAGTCTTGCGGGCGAAGAAGAAGATTACGGGCACGGGGAGCATATTTCCGATTACGGCTATCAGGCAGGAGATCCCTATGGGCAGGCCCAGACCGACTGCAAACGGTATGGCCCCTCTCAACTCTATGAAAGGAACCATGGATATCAGGAATACGTACAGGAGCTTCTTCATCGTGAACAGTTCTCCAGCAGTTCGCGAATCTCCTGTTTGGCCGCCTTCCAGCGGGGAATGTCAATCTTGGTGCCAATGATTTCCACGACCTTTGCGGAAATGATGGAGCCGACCTCGCCACACACTTTCAGCGGCATGCCGAGGGAATGGGCGTAAAGGAAACCTGCAGCATAGGTGTCGCCCGCGCCGGTGGCGTCGATGGCTTCTCCCGGCCAGGCGGGTATCCTGTACCACTCGTCTCCGCTGCGTACCAGGGACCCCTGCTTGCCCAGTTTCACGACCGCTATCTTGCAGTGTTTCGATATCTCCTCCAGAGCGGCTTCAGACTCCATATGGGTGAAAGTCTTGCTCTCGGTCTCGTTGGCGAACACTATGTCTATGTATTTGTCCACCATCTCGTGGAGGAAGATGCTGTTGCTCTCCACCACGTTGTAGGATGCCATATCTATGGAAATGATGCAGCCGGCTTCGTGAGCCAGCTCGATGGCCCTGCGGCAGAGGGCCTGGTTCTGTACCAGATAGCCCTCGATGTGGAAATAATCATAGCCCTGGAACATCTCGGGGGTGAGGTCCTCGCTCACCAACTCCAGCGCGGAACCCAGATATACCGCGAATGTCCTCTCCGCATTGGCTCCGGTGATGAACACCATCGCCCTTCCGGAAGAGCAGCTGCCCTTGAGCAGGGTGGATTTGATGCCGTACTGCTCCTGGTCGCTCTTGAAAAGGTGGCCCAGTTCGTCGTCCCCGACCTTGCCTATGAATCCGCTTGGCATACCGAAGATGGCAGTGCCGGCAATGGTGTTGGCCGCCGAGCCGCCGGCCACGTACTGTATGCCTATCTTGCGCAGGTCTTTCCAGATGAGGTCGCCTGTCGTCATGTCGACGTGCTGCATGCTGCCGAGGGGAAGGTGGTATTTCTTAAGAAGGCTGTCGTCGGGAAGAACGGCCAGAATGTCCGTAAGCGCGTTCCCTATTCCAAGGATAGATTTCATGTGGTCAAGAGTGTTGTTCTCCGCAAATTTAATAAAAATTTGCTATTTTTGTAGAGTTGTAGCCACTTGTATGAAGTCTGACAAGGTCATCAAATATCTGGTTTCGGTAGTCCTCGCCGTCATCCTCCTGTATTTTTCGTTCAAGGGTGTCGACTGGGTGTCCTTCAGACAGGGTCTGGAGGAATGCCGGTGGATGTGGGTCGCGCTGGCTATGCTAACGTCCATAGTCTCCTTTGTCATCAGGTCCGAGAGATGGCGCCGTCTTATGCTGCCCATAGATGACAGCATAAGGCCCATTACGACATACAATGCCGTCTGCATATGCTACCTTGCCAATTTCGTTTTCCCCCGCATAGGCGAAATAGTGAAATGCGGGGTGGTCAGCCGCAGGCAGGCTGCAGTCAGGGGGGACAAAGGCAGCCTCGACAACGTGGACAAGTACATCGGGACGGTCGTGATGGAGAAATCCTTCGACATAGTGTCGGTATTCGCCCTTTTTGCCATACTGCTTGTTGCACGCTGGGAGAAGTTCGGAGCTTTCTTCACTGAAAACGTTGCGGCTCCTCTGGCCTCCGGCGGATGGAAATCGGTGGTCTGGGCGGCGCTTGGAGCCGTTATAATCGGCGCCGTTGTCTTTATAATATGGAAAATGCGTGGCCGCAGCGCCTTTCTGGGCAAGGTATCGTCCTTCCTGAAGGGCCTCTGGGAAGGGTTCAGGATATGTTTCACGTCCAAAGGCGGTTTCGTGTTCCTGATCTACACCATAGCCTTGTGGCTGTCATATACCGTAATGAGCTGGTGCATAATACGTTCACTGCCGGTTATGGACGGAATGGGCTTCGTTGACGCCATGTTTGTATGCGCTGCCGGCGGGCTGGGCTGGATAATACCGGTCCCGGGCGGCTTCGGGGCTTATCACGGCATCGTGGCGCTGGCCGTGTCATCCATATATGCCCTGAGCTGGGAAAGCGGAATACTCTGCGCCACCCTCAACCACGAGGCCCAGGCCGTCACAATGCTGGTATGCGGCATCATATCCTACTTCGTTGAATTATTCAGAAACAGACAATAATGAGAAACCTGTACATCACCAATACGCTTACACGTCAGAAAGAACTGTTTACCCCTGTCACTCCCGGTTTCGTGGGCCTTTACGTATGCGGTCCCACGGTGTACGGCGACGCCCATCTGGGCCATGCCCGCCCCGCAATAACCTATGACGTCCTGGTCAGGCTGCTGCGCAAGCTGGGCTACAAAGTGCGTTACGTGCGCAATATAACGGATGTGGGACATCTGGAGCACGACGCCGATGAAGGGGAGGATAAGATAGCCAAGAAGGCCCGCCTCGAGCAGCTGGAGCCTATGGAGGTGGTGCAGATGTACACCGAACGCTATCACGAAGCGATGAGGGCCCTGAACGTGGCGCCTCCTTCGATAGAGCCGCGCGCTTCGGGACACATAATAGAGCAGATGGGCCTGGTGCGCAAGATAATTGACGCGGGCTATGCTTACGAGAGCAACGGCAGCATATACTTCGACGTGGAGAAATACAACAAGGACCACCATTACGGCATACTCTCCGGCCGCAACCTCGATGATACGAAGGAGGGGACCAGAGCTTTGGACGGCCAGGATGACAAGCGCGCCCCCTACGATTTCGCACTGTGGAAGAAGGCGGCTCCTGAGCATATAATGCACTGGCCTTCAGAATGGTCCGAGGGCTTCCCCGGATGGCATCTGGAGTGCTCCGCGATGAGCGAGAAGTATCTTGGCCGCGAATTCGACATACACGGAGGTGGAATGGACCTGATGTTCCCCCATCACGAGTGCGAGATAGCCCAGAACGTGGCTTCGCGCGGCACTTCCGGCGTGCACTACTGGATGCACAACAATATGATTACCATCAACGGCAGGAAGATGGGCAAGAGCCTCGGCAATTTCATCACCCTCTTCGACCTGTTCGACGGCAACAATTCAGTCCTGAGCCAGGCATACAGTCCTATGACAGTACGCTTCTTCATACTGCAGGCCCACTACCGCTCTACGCTCGACTTCTCCAACGAGGCCCTTCAGGCGGCCGAGAAGGGACTTGCGCGCGTGTTTGCCGCATACACGGACCTCAAGAATATGACAGACGCCCTGCAGGACAACGGGACGGCCGCATCCAAGGCAGTGTCCGACATCTATGAAAACTGCTATACGGCGCTCTGCGATGACCTCAACACTCCTGTGGCCCTGAGTTTCATCTTCGAGGCGGTGAAGATGGTGAACGCAGCCAAGGACGGAAGTTCCAAACTCCCCGTACAGGACCTGCTGCTGTTGCGCCGTCTTTTCGACGAGGTGCTTTTCGACGTTATGGGGCTCAGGAACGATGCGGCGGCGTCCGATGACAGGAGCGCAGGCGTCATAGACGGACTGATGAAGATGGTGCTGGAAGAACGTGCAGAGGCCAAGGCCGCCAAGGACTGGGCCAAGTCAGACAGGATACGCGATGCCCTCAAGGAGATAGGCGTTACCGTCAAGGACACCAAGGACGGCGCCGAATGGTCGATTTAGAACGTTTGGGGACCGGATCTATGAAATTCATTTCCTGGAACGTAAACGGCCTGCGGGCCATTGCCGGCAAGGGCGACCTGCATCGTTTCTTCGAGCAGGCCGATGCCGACTTCTTCTGTCTGCAGGAAACCAAATTGCAGGAAGGCCAGTGCGACCTCGAATTCCTTGGTTACCAGAGCTATTGGAATTACGCTGAAAAGAAAGGCTACAGCGGCACGGCAATATACACGAAGCACAGTCCGCTGTCGGTGACGTACGGAATAGGCATTGAAAGACACGATACCGAGGGCCGGGTGATAACTCTCGAATATCCCGATTTCTACCTTGTATGCTGCTATACGCCCAATTCGCAGGATGGCCTCAAGCGGCTGGACTACCGTATGGACTGGGAGGACTCTTTCCGGGAATATCTCTGTTCCCTGAAGGAGCGCAAGGGCGTCATTCTTTGCGGCGACCTTAACGTGGCCCACAATGAGATAGACCTAAAGAATCCCTCCACCAACCACTTCAATGCCGGTTTTTCCGACGAAGAGAGGGGGAAGATGACGCAACTCCTGTCATCGGGCTTCACAGACAGCTTCCGCTACCTGCATCCCGAGCAGAAGGATGCCTACAGCTGGTGGAGCTACCGTATGGCGGCGAGGGAGAGGAACGTCGGGTGGCGCATAGATTATTTCATAGTCAGCGACAGCCTCAGGGAGCGCATCAAGGAGGCCTCGATACACAGCGAGGTCCTTGGCTCCGATCATTGCCCTGTGGAACTGGTCATTTGATTCAGCAAAAGTACCTATGTCACTTCGGGAACAATATCCCATGTTAAAACGTTTCCGAAGTGACATAGGTACTTTTGCGGTAATAGACCGGTCCTGTCCGCATTACTGATGCATTGTTCTATTTGACCGGATGGTGTTCCAAAATATCCCGTTGCCAGGTACTGCTGTCCAGATGGGTGTATATCTCTGTCGTGAGTATGCTCTCGTGTCCCAGCATCTGCTGTACCTGACGCAGGTCCGCTCCGTTTTCCACGAGATGGGTGGCGAATGAGTGACGCAGGCTGTGAGGGGATATCGTCTTGGAAATTCCTGCCAGCAGGGCTTGCTTCTTTATCATATTGAAAATGGCCACGCGGCTCATCTGACGGCCGAATCTGTTCAGGAACAGCACGTCGTTGTCGAATTGTGACGGCCTGGCGTCCATATAGCTTTTCACGGCATCCAGAGCCATCCCGCCTACGGGCACCAGCCTTTCCTTGTCACCTTTGCCCACGACGCGTACGAAGCCGTCGTCGAAATAGATGTTGGACAACTGCAGGGCAGCGGCTTCGCTCACGCGCAGTCCGCAGCCGTACATCACTTCCAGTATGGCTCTGTCCCTCAACCCCATCCAGCTGCCGGTATCCACTGATTCGATGAGGTCCGAGACCTCTTCCACGCTGAGTACCTGGGGCAGGTATCGTCCAATCTTCGGGGAGCTCAGGCGGTCGCAGGGGTTATCGGCTATTATCTCCTCAACCACAAGAAAGTTGAAGAAGGATTTCAGGGAACTGAGTATCCTGCTTTGGCTGCGCTTGGACAGCTGCTCACCCTCTGAAGCGCCGCTCTTTTCGACGCGCCTGCTCTCGAGATAGTCGGCAATGTCTTCGGGGGTCACTTCCACGGCAGGGCGCTGCACCCACTCCAGAAAGGCCCTTACGTCGGCAACATAGCCTTCGACGGTATTCGGAGAGCAGGAACGCTCTATTTTCAGGTGATATCTGAAGTCGGAAATCAGCCTAGAGGGTGCGGTACTTCTCGCCATATTCCATCTGCTGGGAGAGGAAGTCGTCGCCGTAAACCACGGTGTAGTCAACGATTTTTCCGTCTTTCTCGAGGGGAACTATGTCAGGGTTGAGGAAACCGCCGTAAGGCTTGAGGCCGAGGCCGGCGTAACGCTCCAGGACTTCCTTGTGCAACGTGGGGTCGATATGCACTGCATACTGCTCCACCAGCTGTTTGCCTGCAGCGAAATCGCCTTCGCTCTTGATTCTCTGCAACTCGCCCAGCAGCTCGCCGAACAGGCCGCGCAGGGCTTCGTAGTCGCATACCACGAAATAGGTCTTGCCGTCGCGTACCCGCCTTTCGATGACGTCGCCTCCGTCAGCGCGTGCCCCGAGACCTTTCTCGAAGCACCATTCGGCTATCAGTTTCCTGTTCTGCATATGGGGCTCCGTGTTGGGACGGCCGGGCTCGACGCGTGTGAACTGCGTCATTATGCCGTTGCGGATATAACTGTCGTATGAGGCCTTGTAGGCTTCCTTGTCGGGAAGTATGCCCAGTTCCACCAGTTTGGAATCAGCCATATAGTAAAGGCCGAAGATGTCCGCGCGGGCCTCCTCCAGCGTGCTCGTGTATTCTCCCAGGGCATTCGCGGGGGTGGTGGGCAGCAACTGCCCGGAACCGTGGCCGAGGCACTCGTGCAGGTCAGTGTGGACGTCACCGGTGATGGCGCTGTACTTGTGGCTGCGCTCAATCTCCTCTTCGTCCCAGGCGAATTCGCTGAGCAGGCTCTTGGGCCTTTCCTGGGCGGCATAATCGTATGCGCGCGTGATATTGTTGATGGTCACGGACTTGGAACCGTGGTCCTTACGTATCCAGTCGGCGTTGGGAAGATTGATGCCTATGGCTGTGGCAGGGTAGTCGTCGCCGGCAATCGTGGTGACGTTGATGACCTTGGCGCTGACTCCCTTCACTTCCTTCTTCTTGAATCTGGCGTCCATAGGGGCGTTGTCCTCGAACCACTGGGCATTGGCGCTCATAGTCTCCGTGCGCTGCGAAGCCTCATTGTCCCTGATGTTTACAATGCCTTCCCAGGAAGCCTTGCGGCCGAGGGGATCGTCGTAGTCCTCCACGAAACCGTTGACGAAGTCCACCGTGCAGCCGAGGTCCTTGACCCATTCGATATTGTACTTGTCCCACAGACGCAGGTCTCCGGTACGGTAATATTCCACCAAAGTGGCTATATATTGCTTCTGAAGGGGAGATTCGGCCACCTCGGCGGCTGCGAGAAGCTCTTCGCAGATCTTTTCCAGGGCGGCACTGTAAAGGCCTCCCACCTTCCAGGGGATCTCGCGTATCACACCGTCCTCACCCTTCACGACCTTGCTGTTGAGGCCGTATGAGATGGGACATTTGTCGGTAGGGTCTTCCATAGCCTTGTAGAAGGCGTTCACCTCGTCCTTGGTGACACCCTCGTAGAAGTTTGCGGCGGAATTCACCACGATGTCACCTTCGCCGGTATAGATGTGCTCGGGGAATATCTCGGGATTGTATATGGTCTCCAGCAACTGCTCGTCCCTGATGCCGGCCCTGTCCATAAGTGTACCGAAATACTCGCGGGTGCAGCCGGGAAGTATCTTGTTCTCCGCATAGTGGTGGTGTATGCCGTTGGAGAAGAACACTCTCTTGGCGTATACAAGGAATTCGTCCCACTGCGCGCTGCCGTCACCCTCGCCTTCGTTCTTGATAATCTTCTCTATTGCGTGCCTTATTTCCAGGTTGCATTTGCAGTTCTGGTCCCAAATTATGTCGCGTCCCCACTTGGCGGCCTCTCCGAGATGGTACACATATTCCTTCTGCTGCAGCGTAAGGGCGTCCCAGCCGGGTATCTGGTAGCGAATGATCTGCAGGTCGGCGAACTCGTCGACCAGGTACTTGAAGTTTTCATTCTTTCTGTCGTTTGAGCAAGCGGTTGATGCGGCCAATATGGCGGTAAGTGTCAGCATCCTGATTATATTTTTCATTTTACGATTTGTTAAAACAGCACAAATATAATAAATTTGCATTGTCTATGAAAGGAGTGAAATCAATTTGGACGCTGGCGGCAGTCGTGTTTACGATGGCCCTCGTCTCCTGCGAGAGGACGGAGCCGTTCGAGCCTTCCGAGGACAGGAAAGTTTTCATCCTATATTCCTGCGGCTACAATAACCTATCAAACAATCTCTCCGAGGATATATCGTTGCTGTGCGAGTCTGCTCCTTCCCGTGCCCTTTCAAGCCTCTACAAGGTACTTGTGTTCTCCCATACGACGGCATCGTTCGGCAATTATACGACCCCGACGCATCCCGTTCTCATCGATGTGTACAAGGACCAGTTCGGCCTGGTTGTGATGGATACCGTCAAGGTATATCCCGACAATATGGTGGGGGCGTCGGCCCAGGCCGTGGAGCGTGTCCTGAGCGACGTGAAGATGCTGTATCCCGCGAAGGAGTACGGAATGGTGATGTCCTCTCACGCGACGGGGTGGCTTCCGGAAAGATATTACAATGAAGGGGGCGGTTCCGGCGGGGCGATGTACGCCGCTGCGCAGAGCGCCATGATGATGTGCCCTCCTCTGGTCAAGTCGATGTGCGCGCAGTTCAGCTCCAGTCACGGTTCCGTCTGGTCCGAGCACGAGATGGAGATAACCGATTTCGCGTCATCCATCCCGATGCATCTGAAATATCTGGTCCTGGATATGTGCCTTATGGGGGGCATTGAATGCGCCTATGAATTCCGCGACATCGTGGACTATCTCGCCGTTTCCCCGACGGAGGTGCTTGTGGACGGGCTTGAGTACGAAAATATGCTTAACCGTCTGCTGTACAGCAGGGAAGCGGACGTGCGCGGGGTCTGCGAGGACTATTACAACTACTATGCGGACAAGGGCAGTTCGGCTACCATATCGCTGATAGACTGCAGACAGCTCCAGAAGCTTGCATCCGTCTGCGCCGGACTTTTCGACAGATACAGGGACGGCATAGCGAATGTCAGCCAGAACTCAGTCCAGAGATACTGGCGTGAAAACAAGCACTGGTTCTATGACCTGCGTGACATACTGGAAAAGTCAGGCGTGTCCGCATCCGATCTGGCATCCTTGGATTCCGCCCTGGCCTCCTGCGTGCTGTACAACGTCGCCACTGACAAATTCCTTGAAATCCAGATACGCACCCACTGCGGCCTGAGCATGTTCCTTCCCAAGATGGACGGCAACGCCCGTTTGCGCTCTTTCTACAAGGGATTGGCCTGGAATAAAGCGACTTCGCTTGTCAAATAATATTTTTTGATTAACTTTGCAGTCCCATAAAAGCCGAAGGGCTTTTGGTGCAATGGGGTCTTCCGCAAGGAAAGACTGAGTAACACATTTTAAATTCACAACAATGAAACAGGTATCCCTGAAAGGCCAGGTCCGCACAGTCGGCAACAAACAGGCCATCAAGACAATCCGCCGCGCAGGCGACGTTCCCTGCAATCTTTACGGCAACGGTACTGAGAACATCCTCTTCACAATCTCTGCAAAGGATCTGAAGACCATCACCCACACTCCCAACTCATACATCATCGAGCTGGACATTGACGGTGCCAAGCATCTTGCAGTCCTTCACGAGGTTCAGTATCATCCCCTCACCGACGAGGCTCTCCACGTTGACTTCCTCGCCGTTGACGACAAGAAGCCGGTTGCAATCAGCGTTCCCGTCATCGTTACAGGACACGCCGAGGGCGTCAAGCTCGGTGGCAAACTGGTGGTTTCCACACGCAAACTGAAAATCTCCGCAAAGCTCGACAAACTTCCCGATACTCTCGAGGTTGACTCTACTCCTCTCGGAATCGGCAAGCAGATCGTTGCAGGCGACCTCAAGTTCGACGGTGTGACCATTCTTTCCCCTAAAGCCACCATCATCTGCTCCGTACGCTCAACACGTGCCGTTGCTGAGAATACCGAGGCTGCAGAGGCTTAATTTCCACCATAAAGGTCCGGTGTTATGAATTACCTCGTCGCAGGCTTAGGCAATATAGGCGCGGAGTACGAGAACACCAGACACAATATGGGTTTTATGGTGTTGGATGCCTGGGCTCAGGCATCCAACACTGTTTTTTCTTCCGACCGCTACGGCTCCGTGGCGGAAGTTAGGGAGAAGGGAAGGACGCTCATCCTGCTGAAGCCTTCCACATTCATGAACCTCAGCGGCAAGGCCGTCCGCTACTGGATGCAGGAAAAGAACATTCCCCTGGACAGGGTCGTCGTTATATGTGACGATCTCAATCTTCCTTTCGGATCCGTCAGGATGCGTGCTGGAGGATCAGACGGGGGACACAACGGTCTGAAGAACATCGAGGAGCTTGTAGGCAGCCGCGACTATGCCAGAATAAGGCTCGGCATAGGCAACGATTTCTCCCGCGGACAGCAGGTGGATTTCGTCCTCGGAAAACTTTCCGGCCCTGAGCTGGAACAAATGAAGGAAATTTCCGTAAAAGTGATAGAGGGCGTGAAACTCTTTGCCACGCAAGGGGTTGACCGCGCGATGAATACGGTTAATACTAAGGTAAAATGAAACGTCCCAACCCTCACACCCTTCCGCCGGATTTCCGCAGTCGTGAACGTAAGGCTCTTGTACGCAAGAACCGTGTCGTAGTGCTTCTCAACGATATGGAAGCAGAGGCCCTGAAACGCTACCAGAACACCTTGAAAGGCAAGGCCAGGGCCGTCATATGCCGCGAGGCGATAATGGAGAAAGTCATCGCCGGGCTCGACGAGAACCAGCCGACTCTTTTCTGATTTCCGGATTCCGTACGTCAGTGTCTTGCGGGGGTGAGTGAGGCCCTGCCTGCTCCTCCCGTGCCCAGCGGCTGTCTGCCGCCGTTGCCTCCCTGGCTTTTGCCCGTGCTGTCGTGTCCGTGATCGTGACCGCTTGATGACGACCCGTGGATGTGCTTGTTGGGCTGGACGTAGAATGGCCAGTAGATGCCGAATTTCACGCACCTCTGGGTATGTATGTAGCCGTGGGCCGTGAAATAGTCCTTGGACTCCACGGGAGCTCCCTGGTTTATGTTCTCGCCCTTGATGAAGATGCAGGCCCGTTTCCACTGCATATTCAGGAATACGTCAATGTAGGGGCAGGCTCCGTAAGTCTCCACAGTCTGGTTGTAGAATACGCCCACGTTGGGATTGAAGCCCGGCATATGCCATTTGGTGGTGAAAAGTCCGTTCGCGCCCAGCTGCATCTTCAGCACGTTCTTCACGACTGGGAATTCGAAATAGTACCTGAGATTGAGTGACAGCATCGGTACGGGCACCACGTCCTGGTTGGAACTGAACTGGAACAGAATGCGGTTGTCGAAGTGGAACCACCACAGTGTGAAGTCCTTGCGCAGGCTTGCACTGACCACGTTCATTGCGTCGTTGAACTGGCGTATCATTCCCGTATTGTCGAAATAGGTCTTGCCCGTGAGCAGGGAATATGCCACCTCCGCGTTCATGTTCCAGGCCGGGATGTCCAGGGTCACGCTGATCCTGGTGTTGGATTTCTTGTTGAAATCGTTGTCCCAGCGGTAATGGTTGGTCAATATGCGCTGCTCGTAGTGGTCCGGAGTGGTGAGGTCGGTGTGGAAATGGGCTCCCAGCGACAGGGGACTGTTGCGGTGACGTCTGAACGGGTAGAAGTTGACCGCGATGTCGGCATCTACGTTGAAGTCACCCACCTGCCGGCCGGCGAAGAAGAACTGGGCGTTGGCATTCCAGTTGAAGTACTTCTTGATCATACCCTTGAGACCGGCGTACGCGTAGATGTTGTTCTCGTAGGTCTTGCGGCTGTAGCCCGTGCTGTCGTTGAGGCAGTCCACATAGGACAGCAGCTTGTCGCCTATGCCCACGTCTATCTTCGAGAGGGCCGAATCGTCCTTCCAGGGCTGCAGCCTGAGGAAGAACTTGTTGTCCAGCCTCATCGTGCGCAGGGTGTCGGCGCTCTTGGAGGGATTGATGTAGAAATTGTTGTTGTAGAACTGCCTTCCGAAGTCGTCGGTGATGTTGTCCCTGTAGTATTTGGTGAACACGTTCCACTCCGTGGTATGCCCTACGAATGCCGTGGTCAGCGAGTCGCTGCCGAAGGGAATGCGCAGGCTGTGGTTGATGAACAGGGTGTTGCGCTTTATCAGGTTCTCGGCATCCTGGAGGTTCACCATAATCTCCCTGGATTTTACGGTGGTGTCGCGTATCCACATATTGTCGCGTATGCCTCCGTTCTCGATGCGCGTGATCTTGTCGTGCAGCCATCCGGCGTGGACGTTGTAACGCTTGCCCAGATAGCTGGTGGTCAGGGCCATGTCGTAGCCTGCCGTGTTGGACTTCATCAGCATTCCGCCCCCTCCGTATTTGTTCAGCTCGAAGGTGATGTTGGCGGCCGGAGTTATGTTCTGCGTGGTCAGCAGTCTGAGGTTGATCTCCTCCTTGTCCTGGCCTGACAGCAGCGTGCCCCAGTATCCGAGCTCGGTGTAGGGGGTCTTGGTGTTGTACATAGGCACGTCGGAAGGAGTGTAGGTCCAGCTTCTGTAGGGACTGAAGAATATGGCGTTCTCCTCTTCCACGCGCTTGTGGGCGGTGTGCGGCTGAACTGCGGATCCGGCCACGCCCTGCCAGGTGGCGTTGACGTCCTGACGGAAGAAAGGATAGTCGTAGAAATGGGCGTTGAAGGTGGTGTCCAGCTTATGGAAGGAGATATCCCCGAAACGGGTGTCCTGGGTCATAAGGAGTATGCGCTTGTACAGCAGCGAGTCGGGGACTGACGGGGTTTCCAATATCCTCGGCGTGTTCTCGATGATGCTGTCCTTCACCGCCTGTATGCTGTCCTTGACGGCCATTATGCTGTCAGCCTTGTGCTGCTGGGCAGGCAGGGTGACGTTTTCGTATATCCACCTCTTCTGCTCCCTCCGGGACATTGCCGCGAATTCTTTCTCGAAGGCTATCCTGGCCTGTTCGAGTGAGTCGCGCACGAAGATGTCCCTGAATATCGAGTCCACCTTTTCCTGTATCGTGTCGGTGACTTCCACGAAAATGAATTCGTTCTCTATACTGTCCTGCGAGGACATCAGCAGCGAGTCTGCGAACTTCCTGAGGCTGTCGGCCGTCCACAGGGACACGTCAATGGTGTCGCCGTCCTCGTCGAATATCTGCTGGGGACAGTATGACCGCGCTATGGTAGCGGCAAAACTCTGAAGGGCAACAAAGCCCGCCAGAGCCAGAATCAGCCATATCTGTCTTTTGACCTTCATCCTTCTACTTGAAATCGGCAATCTCCCTGTTCAGCCTGTCTATTATGCTCTTCTTGGTATCGTACAGGTCGTCGCTTATGTCGACCTTGTAGTAGTGCGGGTTGATCAGCCTTCGCTCCGACGCGTCGAATGCCTGCAGACTGTGGGCGTAATATTGTTTCTTTTCGGCCAGCGAACGTACCACGTGCACGTCCTCGCCGTTCCTCATCACCTCCTCCTGCAGGGGGAAGGCCTCATAGCCGCCGGCGAAGAAAGTCTTGTGCTTGTCGCTGTCGAACTCGTCCATTATGGTAATGGTGCTGCCCTTCCTGATGGCTTCCTCCAGCCTGTCGCCCCTGAGGCAGGTGACGTCGGCCTCGTTGCCGGAATTCTTGCGTATCCTGTAGGTTATCTGGAATCCGGGGTTTATCAGTTTTATCTTGTCCTCGCTGCGCTTGAGCACCGGCATATCCCCGATCTGCACCAGTTTGTAGACGCCTCCGAAGCAGGGTGCGGCCTTGGATGTGGCTATGGCATCGCCCACTCCGTAACTGTCTATGCAGGCTCCCTGGCGCTCAAGGTCGGAGATGAGGTATTCATCAAGACCGTTGGTGGCGAAGATGCGGCATTCCTGTAGACCGGCGTCATCCAGGATCTTGCGGCATTTCTGACTCAGGTATGCAAGGTCTCCGCTGTCCAGACGTATGCCGAACACGGGCTTGTAGGAATTGTCGATACCGCACTCGCGGAATGCCCTGATGGCGTTCTTGATGCCGCAGCGCAGGGTGTCGTATGTGTCTATCAGTAGAATCAGGGCCTCGCCCTTGTGGGTGTTGCAGTAGGTCCTGAAGGCCTCGTGCTCGCCCTCGACGCTGCAGCCGAAGCTCGTTACGTAGCTGTGCGCCATCGTGCCCGTGCTTCCGCAGTCCCAGTTGACTCCCGTCAGTATGTTGGACGTACCTTCGCATCCCGCGATGACGGCAGCCTTTGCCCCGTAGGTGGCAGCCCACGGCCCGTGAGCCCTCCTGGAGCCGAATTCACTGACAGGATGGCTTGTGGCCCTGCACACGCGCGAAGCCTTGGTGGCCACGGCCATCTGATGGTTCATTATGCAGAGCAGCGGAGTCTCCAGCACCTGGGCTTCGATTATGGGTCCTTCGACGGTGATGACGGGCTGGTTGGGGAAAGCTATTTCACCCTCGCGCATTGCCCATACGTTGCCGGTGAAGCGCATCCCGCTGAGATATTCGCGGAATTCTGCGTACTGGTCGCCGGGGAGGAACCTTTCGAAGAAGTCCGCGGGGGCCTTCCCCAGGTTACGTATCATCTCCACAACCTCGTCGGTGCCGCACACGACGGCCCAGTTGTTGTTTTCGGGGGCCTTGCGGTAGAAAAAGTTGAATATGGCCCTGCGGTCCTTCATCCCGTTTTCGTAGAAGGACTTGCCCATAGTGTACTGATACTTGTCCGAGCAGTATGCGAAATTCAGCATAATTATATGTATAAATCAAGCAAAGTTACTAAATTTGTAGGTAATTGGGTGCATTATGAAAAAGTTTTTACTCTCTTTGGCGTTGACGGCGGCCGTGCTTGCCCTGCAGGCCCGCCCTTCGGACGGTATCCACTCGTTCCACATATTCTCCACGAATGATGTTCACGGCTGCTATTTCGATTCGCTCTACGTGGGCGGCAAGACCCAGCCCTCGCTTCTGGCCGTAAGCGCCGTGGTGAATGAAGCCAGGGAGAAATACGGTTCCGGACACGTGCTGCTCTTCGATGTCGGTGACGCCCTCCAGGGGAACAACGCCTCATATTATTTCAATTTTGTGGATACGGTTTCCCGCCACGTTTTCGTCAGGATGGCGGAATATATGGGCTATGATGCCCTGGTGCTCGGCAACCACGACATAGAGACCGGCCACAAGGTGTATGACAGGGTGGCCTCACAGCTCAAAGTCCCCTATATGGCGATGAACGCCGTGCGTGACGGCAGCGACAAATCCTATTTTGACAGCTGTGCCGTACTGGAAAAGGACGGCATAAAGTTCCTTGTCATAGGCTATGACAACGCCAACATCAAGGGCTGGTTGTCGCCGGTGCTGTGGTCGGGGATGCACTTTGAACTGATAGCCTCCAGGGCCCAGGCCGACGTGGACCGCCTGCGCAGGAAGTACAGGCCGGACGTCGTGATAGTGGCCGCCCATACCGGAACCGGTGACGGCGACGGTAAATCCGTTGAAAGCGAGGGACTCGACCTGCTCAATTCCCTGAAAGGCGTGGATTTCCTGCTCTGTGCCCACGACCATCGTCCCTTCATCGCCGGCGAAGGTGATTTCTGGCTCATCAACAGCGGTTCGCACTGCCGCAACGTGGGCCACGGAACGATAGATGTCGAGGTCCGCAAGGGAAAAGTGGTGTCAAAGCATCTTTCAGCGGAAAACGTTGCTGTGGACAAAAAGAAGACGGATGAGAAGATGCGCGCCCTTTTCGCCGGCGATTATGCCGCCGTGAAGGCGTTTGCGACCCGCAAGGTGGGCGAGTTGCGTATGCCGCTTGTCACCAGGGACGCGTACAGGGGGATGTCGGACTATATCAACCTCATCAATACGGTATGCCTTTCACAGACAGGAGCGCAGATATCGTTTGCCGCCCCTCTCACCTACAACGGCTATATCAAGGCCGGGGACGTGCTGTATATGGATCTGGCCACCATATATCCCTTCGAGAACCAGCTGTTTGTCATAAAGATGACGGGAGAGCAGGTGCGCAAGGCGCTGGAATATTCCTATGACGGATGGATAAAAACCTGGACAGGTGATGGCCACGTGTTGAAAATCCAGAACAGGTCGGATGCCCGCAACGGATCGGAAAGCTGGTCTTTCATCGGCAGACAGTACAACTTCGACTCGGCTGCAGGAATCAACTACACTGTGGATGTCACAAAGCCATACGGTGAGAGGGTGAGCATAACGTCCCTTGCCGGCGGAGAACCTTTTGACACTTCGGCCACATACAGCGTGGCTTTGTCCTCATACAGGGCCAGCGGAGGCGGTAAACACCTGAGAGAGGGGGCTGGAATCGACACCGACCGAATAGATGACATCGTCATCGACAAACTTCCCGAGATACGTGAACTGATATACAGGTATCTCCAGGAACATCCTGACGTGACTTCGGAGCTTGTCGGCGACAAATCTCTGATAGGGGAGTGGCGCTTCGAGCCTTATGACAAGGTCATTCCTGTCATAAACAGTGATCTGCATCTGTTGTTTCCCAAATACGAGTAAGAACCTGTTTTTATGACAGACAGAGAGCGCAGAATCAGTTTTGTGACAGTCTGGGGGGCTGCCTGCAACCTCGTCCTGACCATCCTGAAGTTGTGTGCCGGAATTTTCGGCCACAGCGCTGCCATGGTCGCTGACGCCGTGCATTCGCTGTCTGATCTGGTGAGCGATGCCGTGGTGCTCGTGATGGTGAGGATATCCTCAAAGGGAACGGACAAGAGCCACGACTACGGTCACGGCAAGTTCGAGACCCTGGCCACCCTCACGGTCAGCCTCTTTCTTATGGCTGTGGCCATAGAAATGGTTGTCGACAATGTGTCGCTGATAAGCTCCGTGTTCAACGGCAAGCCTCTGGAAAAGCCCTCGATGGTTGCCTTGTGGGCGGCGGTGCTGTCCATTGTCGTGAAGGAGGTACTCTACAGGTGGACAGCGGCGGAAGGCCGTCGGCTGGAGAGCCCGGCAATGATTGCCAATGCCTGGCATCACCGCTCCGATGCGCTTTCGTCCATAGGATCCCTCGTCGGAATAGGCGGAGCCATATTGCTGGGAGGCGTCTGGACCGTGCTGGACCCGATAGTAGGCTGCCTGATAGGTGTCGTGATTTTTGCCGTTTCGCTGAAGATGGCCGGTCCGGCGATCGCCGAACTGATGGAGGCCTCGCTCCCCGATGACGTCGAAAACGAAATAATGGAAATTATAAATTCCATCGATAAGATTGACAGCGTCCACGCCCTGAAAACAAGGCGCAGCGGACGCTGTATAGTAATAGATGCGGATGTGGTTGTCAATCCTGAAATGACCGTGGCACTGGCTCACGGTTTGACCGTGGAGGCCGAAAGGGCGCTATGCCGGCGCTTCGGTCCGGACACCCAGATATCACTGCACATAGAACCAAGTGAAGATGCTGACTGATATGAAAAGAATTCTTCTGATTTTTGCAGTCATTTTATCCTGCACGGTGCGTACTGCCGCCCAGACGGTACAGCAGAACCAGACTTCCAACCCGACCCAGGAAGTCAAGCTGGAGATTCTCCCTGACAAGAAAGTTTTGTACGTGAACAGGCTCGGTCTCCCCGGCTCCACAGCCGTAAGGGACGTGCTGATGTCCATCCCGGAACTGATGTCCAGGAACGGGGTGTCGGACTTCGGCAACTTCGACGTACAGATAGACGGCAAGAGCACGGGAAGCGGCCGTGACGTGGTCCTCGAACAGACTCTTATAAGCGAGCTCGAGAAAGTGGAGATAACGTCTTCTCCCACAGTGGACCAGCAGCAGAACGGCCAGGGGGGAGTCATAAACCTCATCCCCGCCAAGCTTAAGGAAGGGCTTTCGGGTGAGACATTCGTCAATGCCAGCACTGCCGTGGACGTGATGCCGGGTGTCAACCTCAAATACAAGAAAGGCAATGTCGAAATCCGCGGAAGCTTCAATATGGAGTACTACCGCCCGGAAGAGCTGAAATATGCCGAGACCTACAAGGACTCCCAGACCATATACCAGACCGATACCATATCCACGCAATACGGTCAGGAAACGGCGAAGTTCTTCCTGAAGTACGAACCTACGAAGAAGGACACTTTCAAGTTGTGGGCTTGGGAGAGCTTCGAGAAGGGCTGGACTGACCAGACGACGTTCCGTAACACTCAGTGGGACATGTCGGAAACCAGAGGCAAGGGATGGATATGGGAGAAGAATGAACGCATACTGGACAAGAACATAAAGCAGACGATGGACGTATCCGCCATTGCCGACTACCAGCACGTTACGGGTTTCGGTTCAAAGATAAAGGCGAATGCGTCATACAAATACTCGAAGAAAAAAACGAATTATCTGAGCAATGACAGGATAAGCGAGTCCTTGAATCCCTGGGATCTGAGCGGTGAGGTCAAGGTGGAACACGTTTTCTTCGATACCGAGAAGCAGAAACTGGAGATCAACAGCGGTGTCAACAGCACGTTTTCGCCCAACAGACGCAATGAGGACGAGGGCCACAATCTGTACGTGTCTCCTTTCCTGACCTTGAAATACAGGATAGGGAAAGTCAATATCCACGCCGGTGCGAGATATCAGTATTATCACCGTCACTATTCCTCACCGGGGCGGGAAGAGTTCAAGAAGGATGAACACGACGTCACGGCCAATCTCAACGTGCTGTGGAACGTAAACAAAAACCACGCGCTGAGGTTTGTCGCCACGCGCAACATAATACGTCCCGGCATCGAACGCCTGTATCCCGAACTTGTCAGGAATATGGACAACGGCAAATGGATTCAGGGCAATCCCAACCTCAAGAACACTATGGTTCACGCCGCGGACGTAGTTTACGTCTTCACCAAACACAATGAAGCGGACAGCTGGATAGTCAGCGCCGGAATCGGCTATGACGTGGCTGACAACCTTATCAAGGAAGTGGTGCGGCCTGTGCCGTTCCTTGGCCCTCTGGAGCCGGAATTCTACTCCACTTTCGAAAACAGCGGAGAGAATCACATCCTGCGCGGCAACCTGGCCTTGACATACCAGAGGGGTATGTTCTCCCTGCTGTTCTCAGGCAATATGTTCAGAAATTTCAACACGGATGAGGCCGTCGGCAACAACCACGCCTACTTCAACCTCAGCGTCACTCCCATATTCAACTTCAGGCGCAACTGGGTGCTGAGCGCCAAGGTACTGTACAACAGCAGGGTAGTGACCCGCAGCATTACCTATGGTGATGCGCTGGTTGTAAGCTGCAACGTCTCCAAGACCATAAGGAAATGGACGATTTTCGCCGGCCTGTCCGACATATTCGATTACCTTACCTACGACGTGGCTGACAACAAAGGCGAAAGGTACGTCAGCGCATACGACCTTTATCCAAGGGATCTGTCCGTGGGCTTCAGCTATCGCTTCTGAGGTCCGTAGTGCCTTGGACCGTGATGCTGGGGACCGCCATTCTGCGGCCCGTGGTGCTGGGGATTCCCGGCTCCGAACCTGTGGCCGCGCTCGAATTCCTGCTTGTACAAATTCTGTATCTGCGTAGGCGTCATTATGGTCAGGAACTTCTCGTAATATTTTTCCCTCAGGTCCAGCATCTTCCGGCTGAATGCGAAGTTGTTTCTGATGTTGCGGTCGATTTCTTCGTCGCTATTGCCCGGCTCGGGCCTTTTGACATCTTTCATCACCTCGCCCGTTTCCTTGAGGAACTGCAGGTAGATTTCGGAGAATTTTGCGGTCGTGGCCTCGTCCAGACCTATTTTCGATGCAATTTCAAGAGTCCTTGCCTTCGCCATTTCGGCGTGTGATACGGCCTTTTCGGCCTTGCCGTGGTGCTCCTGCGCTGCCGCAGGCATTGAACACAGGGCCGTTACGGCCAGTGTGATGATAATTCTATTCTTCATCCTGTTCAAAGTTTAATTGTAAGAAAACGTCATAATCATATAATTCGGACAATTCGGCTATGCATTCACCGCTGCCCTGTTGGAGGCCTGTGTCCAGTGCGGGACGGGTTCCGTACCAGATGGCCGGTATGGCTGCGAATATGCATATCGACAACGCTCCTGCCAATATGCGGCGCCTTGTGCGTACGGCTGCGGCCTTCCGGCCGGCCTGTTCCCTTACCTGGGCGAAGAATCCGTCCGGGACGGAATACATCGCAGATTTCTTATAATTGTTCATCTTCCAAGTATTTGATGATCTTTTCTTTAGCATTGTGGTACACCACTTTCAGCGAGCCTGTTCCGGACCCCGTGACGGCGGATATTTCATCGTATCCCAGTTCGTCGTAATAGCGCAGGTTGAACACGGTCTGCTGGAAAGGCGTCAGCGTCTTGATTGCCTTCTGAAGCTTTATTTCGGCCTTGTCGGAAGTGTCCACATAGGTCATCCCCCCGAAGTCCTCCAGACCCTCGACGCTGCTCTCCCTTGCCTTCGTCCTGAAATATCTGTTGATCCGGTTGGTGGCAATCCTGTACACCCAGCTTTTCAGTTTGGACTCGTCGCGCACCTGCCACAGCTTTCTGTAAGCGGCCAGAAGCGTGTCCTGGAGTATGTCCTGCGCGTCTTCGTGGGAGACTACCATTCTGCGTATGTACCAGTACAACGGCTCGCTGTAGCGGTCCACAATCTCCATATATTTCCCGTAAAGGCTCATTCGGACATTTCCTCTGAACAGACACCAGTAAGATTCCCGTCAACGTCGGAAGTTAACGGGAAATCAAGTCTTTTCGTGAAATTTATTTCTTCAGATAATAGGTGATGTAGGTCACGACCCTTACCTTCTTTATGTTGGGAGTGTAGGAATCGCGGTCCTCAATGCTGAAGGTGCCCTGTGTGGCGGTCTTGATTTTCCCTATGCTGCTGCCGGAGTCCTTGGCGAACTTCTCGGCGGCCTTGAGGGCGTTGGCGGTGGCTTCCTCAATCATTTCCGGCTTGATGTCGTTGAGCGCCTCGAAGTTGAACTGGACCTTGTGCTCCCAATTGTTGTTGACCAGGGTGATGCCTTTCTTGAGCAGCTCGTGCTGACGTCCCTGCAACTCGAGTACCGCATCGACGTCGGAGGTGCATACGGTTATGACCCCAGTCAGCAGATAGCGGAACACCCTGTCGTTGTTGCCGTATTCGTTGGCGTATTTGTCAGAGATCTCGGGAGTGGATATGCTTATGCAGGATTCGTCTATCCCGCCTTCTTTCAGGAAACTCAATATCTCGGCACTGTTCCTGTCTGTTTGGGCGAGGACGGTGGCCAGGTCGTTGCCGCCCACTTTGAAGCTTATGGGCCATATGGCCTTGTCGGCCTTGACCTCCCTTTCGCACAGGCCCTTGACGTCGACGGTGCGGTCATATGATTTGAATTTCATTACAGAAACGGGAAGCATCGTCGCCGCGACGACGATGGCGGCTGAGATTATTATGGTCTTCTTCATACGGAAATAAGATTTGATTTCTACTCCAAAATTAACATTTATTTGCTATTTTTACAAAAAATGGATTTTATATGAAAGATATACCTGTTTTGCTTTTGACCGGCTACCTCGGCAGTGGCAAGACCACCCTGCTGAACAGACTTCTGATTAATCGCAAGGGCATAAGGTTTGCCGTGATAGTCAATGATATAGGTGAGGTGAACATCGATGCTTCCCTGATACAGAAGGACGGTATCGTGGGGACAAAGGACGACAGCCTTGTCGCTCTTCAGAACGGCTGCATATGCTGTACCCTCAAGATGGACCTCGTGCAGCAGATCACCGACATAGTTGCAACAGGCAGGTTCGACTACCTGGTCATAGAGGCCAGCGGAATATGTGAGCCGGAGCCTATCGCCCGCACGATATGCTCCATTCCGTATATGGGAGAGCAGTATACGCGCAATGGCACCGCCCGTCTGGACTGCATAGCCACCGTGGTGGACGCTAGGCGTATGAGGGACGAGTTCTCCTGCGCCAAGGACCTGCTCAGAGGCAATCTGGACGAAGACGACATTGAGAGCCTGGTCATCCAGCAGGTGGAGTTCTGCAACCTGATTCTTCTGAACAAGGCTTCCGACGTCAGCGCCGAAGAGCTTGGTATGGTAAAGGAGATAATGCGCAAGCTTCAGCCGCAGGCCGGGATAGTCGAATGCGATTTCGGTGACGTGGATTTCGACAGGATACTGAACACCGGTCTCTTCAATTATGATTCCGTGGCCGGTTCCGCAGCCTGGATTGAAGAGGTGGAAAAAGGTGCGGTCGAGAATGAGGAGGAAGGCGAGACAGAAGAGTATGGCATAGGCACCTATGTTTATTTTAACCGCAAGCCGTTGGACATTAACAAGTTCGATCAGTTCGTGGCTCGCCATTGGCCTGCCGGCGTAATAAGGGCCAAGGGTATGTGCTATTTTTCCGACAGTCCGGATGACTGCTACATTTTCGAGCAGGCGGGCACGCAGATAGGTATGAAGAATGCCGGCAAATGGTATGCGGCCATGCCAGAAGACGAACTCAGGGTCCAGTTGGAGACCGACCCCACCCTCAGGCGTGACTGGGACGAACGCTACGGCGACAGGATGCAGAAACTGGTTTTCATAGGCCGGAATCTGGACAGGGAAGCCATACGCGAGGCCCTGGACTTCTGTCTGGAAGAAAACTGAGAACAGGTCCTAGTTGCCAAAAAGCGTTATTGAGGCGATGTCGTCCATAGGTATCCTGTCACCTTCCCTGAAGATGACAAGCCGGTTTGTCAGATCCACCTCCCGGACGGTGCCTTCCTTTTCCTGATATGCGCCACCCTTCTTGCGCGTATCCCGCTTGAACCACGTGACGGATACTTTCGGATGCTCATTGATCCGTTCTACGATCATCGAAAGGGCATCGTTGAGCGCCAGTGTCTGCTCTTCGTCCAGTTCTTCTTTGGTGTCGGTCAGACGGGCCTTTTCGCTGACCATCGCATCATAGCCGGTGAGCGCTGCAAAAGGGGCGAACTGGGCCGCACGGTCGTATTCGGACATCCTCCGGTGCGTCTTGGGGTTCCAGCGCGGAATGTTTATGATATCATCGTATTTGCTCATGCCTTGTGGCCTCCAACCTGCTGGTTCCTTTCCTTTGCCGTGGCGCCTTCCTCGAAGTTCATTCCCTTGAGTATGGCGTTCTTACCATATTTCTTCTTTATCGCAAGGATTGCCTCCTGACGGCGGCGTTCCCTTTCGCTGTCCTCCCTGTCCCCGCCGAAAAGATCAAGCTGGAAGTCAGCCTTTGTTTCGTCGACAGTGTTCTCCGCGATTACGTTTATTCTCCTGACGAGCAGATTCCTGTCGGCCACCCGGTCGAAAAGCTGCATCACGGCATCCGTTATGAGCTCCGTGGATGAACTCTGGCGGGGAAGCCGTATCGTGCCGTGCGAAGGTTTGGGCACCTCGCGCCCGTACCAGTCCTTCTCCACGGGCCCGGTGTAGGCAAGCCGCCGGTGTTCGTCTGTGAGGTTCTCTATGTCGTAGCCTATCATCAGCGTCATCCTGTCGGTGACAAGCCTCTTTGCCACAAGGTCAAGGACGAGATTGTCGGTCATTTCACGGACAATCAGCTTCGCCTTTCCGAAAGTGTAGGGACTTGAGAGGACCTGACCGGTGCTGAGACTGTTCACCGAAGGCTTGTAGGCCTTTATCTGCGCAATGGTGCAGGGCTCCCATCCCCAGGCGTGGTCAATGAGCAGTTCCGCATTCACGCCGAAGAGCTTGTACAGGCGCGATTCGCAGCTTATGGAACAGCGTGCGACGTCCCCGAGCGTGTACATCCAGTTCGCCTCCAGCTTTGCAGCCAGTCCGCGCCCTATCCTCCAGAAATCGGTGAGAGGGCGGTGTTCCCAGTATTTCTGCCGGAAGGACATCTCGTCCAGCTCCGCGATGCGGACTCCGTCACTGTCGGCCTGGCTGTGCTTCGCCTCCACGTCCATAGCCACTTTTGCAAGAAACAGGTTCGTACCTATACCGGAAGTGGCGGTGATGCCGGTGGCCGCCAGCACGTCACGCACCATTCTCATTGCAAGGTCCCTGGCGGAGCACCTGTATGTGCCCAGATATGCCGTGGCATCGATGAAAACCTCATCGCAGCTGTATACGTGGATGTCCTCGGGAGCGACGTATTTCAGATAAATACCGTAAATTTTCGTACTCACCTCCATATATCGGTGCATATGTGGCGGCGCTGCAATGTATTCAAGCGCGAGGGAAGGGTTTGCCTGAACGGCGCTGTTGTCCGAAGAGCCTCCGGACAGACGCCATCCCGGGGCCTGCCTGCGTCTCTGTTCATTGATGGCTTTCACTTTCTGGACCACTTCGAAGAGGCGCGCCCTTCCCGGGATGCCATAGCTTTTCAGGGAAGGGGATACGGCGAGGCATATGGTCTTTTCCGTACGTGAGACGTCGGCCACAACGAGATTGGTGGTCAGCGGGTCCAGCCCCCTGTCCACGCACTCGACCGATGCATAGAAGGATTTCAGGTCAATCGCTATGTATTTTCTACCATTGTTGTCCATCGCTGCCGACAGCCAAGGTTCATGATGCTTGCGGGAACATAACTTGTATGGGTGATGTAAAAATACAAAAAGAGTTGTTATATTTGTATGTATATCGACGAATTCCTTAATCAATCTTTCGGAAATGTTGCGTAAAATCGGGATTGTTCTCGCAGCCGTCTTCTCCGTGATATGCCGAAAATGAACTTTATGCTACCATAAGCGCGAGATGCAGGAGTGAATACGGTACGGCAAACCCGGCCCAGATTCCTGTTGATGCAAAAATTGCCACGGCGAAGGTAATGCGATATGAGTACAACGCCACACTTAAGCAGATCCAAAGAATGCTGCACCTGGAGCAGGGGATACTGAAATCAATTTTCGGCTCGCAAGGGTGATTCAGTTCGACCAGTGAGGCTGAAACCTGGGGAATTTCGGTCTTATATTCCCCCGAAACGACAGTTTACAGATAGCTATCTGAATTCCACCTTATACACCCATGCATAGTTGCAGGGGATGTCGGTCGGGCTCTTCAGGATGGGGGGCATGATCGTGAGCTCCCCGCCTGACTGGGAGAACCTCACACGGGCATCGGTGCCAAGCATCGACACAGCCTTTGCGCCCTTCACTCCCCCGACCACGACAGGGGCGCCTGTCCATTCGGTCACGATGACATATAGTGCGCCATCCTTGACGGTGAAGAAGGTCTTCGTATCCGGAGTGACCGCCGGAGCCTTGTCCCATTTGCGCGTGTCATAGATCGCCTCGCCGTTGACGCGCAGCCAGTCCCCCATGTCGCGCAGACGCTGCTGCATGATCACCGGGATGCGGCCGTCCGCCGTGGGACCGATGTTGAGGAGGAGGTTGCCGCCACGCGCCACCTTGTTGATCAGGATATGGACCAGCTGTTCGGAAGTGGAGTACTCGTCAAGATATTCGTGGCGGTTGAAGCCGAAGGAGCCTCCGATTCCGCGGCATTCCTCCCACGGCTTCTTGAAAGCCATGCCGTTGGCATCCCCGCTGTGGACGAGGTCATATTCGGTCGTGTAGTAACCCCCGTGCAGGCTGCGTGTCTCGGAGCCCCAGCGGTCGTTGATTGCTACCGTGCCGCGCACGGAGGACTCGTATAGTGCAGACATCAACAGTGGGAAATCCGAAATTAGAAAAATTACTGAAA
>JAKSKP010000018.1 GCA_024401635.1 Bacteroidales bacterium | reverse complement strand
CCCTTCCGGTGGGTGAGATGTTCCTGGACGGAGGCATCTGCTACAAGCTGCTCCACAAGTACAGGATTTCCGATTTCTGCGCCGCGCTAAGCCTTGGCTACAGGATGGATTATGTCAGCGCGCAGATAGGCTGCTTCACCCGCAAAATAATCGATATGGACAGCAAGGGTTCGCAGGACGAGGCAATAAATTTCGTTTACCGCGTCAGCTTCAACGTCAGGCCTGCGTCTTCCGTATGGAACCTGGGAGGCGGCATATCCAATTTCACTGAGTTCGAATACGAGAGGCCCTGGCAGCCGGTTTTCTTCCTGAACGGACATTACAGCATCAACCCCCGCCTGCGGGCCAGGGCTGTCGTCTATATAAAGCCTACGGGGATTTTCCACCTTACAGCCAATTTCTACGGCATACGCACGGAACTTGGTGTGACTTATGCATTCTAGACTATGAGGAGGATTTTCAAAACAGCGGCCGCCATCCTTACGGGATGCACCATGACACTATCCTGCGACAAATATGACATAGCAGGCTTTGTGATGTCCACCAGCGATGACGTGAACAAGCGCTTCGCCGCATCGATGGAGTACAACGGAAAACAGGGATATCAGACCATCAGTCACGATTCCGACGAATATGAGCTGTACGTATTCTCCGACAGCCATCTGAAAAAAGAGGCCGGGCCGAACCTGAAAGCCTTCACGGCTGAGTACGTCAAGGCCTGCGGCAATGCGCCGGCTGCGCTGTTCCTGGGAGACGTTGTGGACGGCAGGGATGGCTGGGACCAGTTCGTCGAGGCCACCGGTCCCATAAGACAGTACGGACACCTTTTCACCACCGCCGGCAACCACGACCTGTATTTCGGCCAATGGCCCGAATATGCCAGACGTTTCGGGACCTCCACCTACTGGTTCGAAATCGTCTGTCCCACAGCCAGGGACCTGTACATCAGCCTTGATTCCGGCAGCGGCACTCTGGGCACGGACCAGCGCGCCTGGGTGGAGAATATCCTGAAAGAAAAGGCATCACAGTACCGTCACGTCACAGTATTCACCCACACGCATTTCTTCAAGGTGGATGCCAGGCAGGGCCACACCAGCAATTATTCGATGGAGGAGACCTACGACCTTCTCGACCTGTTCTCACGATACGGGGTGGATATGGTGCTCACCGGGCACAAGCACTACCGCGAGCAGCAGAGTTTCAAAGGTATAGAGTACGTCACCCTGGACTGCCTTTCCGATGACGAAAAGCAGGCCGGCTATACTGTCTGCAAGATTGGGAACAGTATTGGAATCCAGAACTTCAAGATGTTACAGTAACTCTGATGACATCTCTATGATTTTCCCGATATTTTCGGACAGTTCCTTCATCGAATGGAAAAGGAAGTCGGCGCCTTCGTCCAGAAGGGAGGAATCAGGAAGAGGGCCGGTATTCACGGCAATGACACGACAGCCGGCCGCATGCGCTGCGTGTACGCCCATAGGGGCATTCTCCACAACTATGGCATCACAGGGATCCACACCCGCCTTCTTCGCTCCCGCAAGATAGGGATCGGGATTGGGTTTGCCCCTCTTCACGTCGAGAGCTGACACCATCCACTCCGTTTTCAGGAGGCCGGGATAGGCCCTTGACAGTTTTTCCAGCATATGGGTATGGGCGGAACCCGTCACCACAATCGCGGGCACGCCTGTTTCCTTCACGGCGGCCAGGGCCTCGAAAGCCCCCGGCATGGCGACAGGCTCGGGCAGGCTCTTCAGTATTTCGGACTTCCGCGCACAAATCTCCCGGCAGCGGGGGTCATTCTCCCCTATGTTGAAAAGCATCGCCACATAGGCGGATGCCGTCATCCCCTCATACAGATAAACCTTGGATTCCTCATAGTCCAACCCCGTTCCTTCGAAGGTGCGGGACCAGGCCTTTGCGTGCATCGGCATCGAATCGAAAAGCACGCCATCCATATCGAACATCACCAGCCTATACATCTTTCCGCTTTGAGAATTTTTCCAGATATTGCTTCTTATACTGCTCATACAAGGCATCTTCCTCCTCCTTCTGCCTCAACAGGGCATCAATCCGGTCCTTCTCCTTCCTTTCCTTGCGAGCCTTCTTGCGGGCCTCCTTCAACGCCTTTTCCTGGGCTTCCTTCTCATCCTTGGCTGCCCATTTGGCCTCCCTCGCATCATCACGTTTCTTCCGTTCGGCCCTTCTCTCGGCAGCCTTTCTTTCCTTCTCCGCTTTGGCAGCCTCCTTCTTCAGCTGCTCGGAGGTCTTGACAGATGCAAGCGAATCGGCCACAGCCTTCTTCCTCGCACCGATGGCAATCAGTTCGTCTATGTCGCGCACGGGAAGTATCATAGGTTCCTCCTCTCCGAATTCAATCTGTGCACAGACCGTAAGAAGGGAATCCAGAGTGTTCTGCATTACGTCAACGCTGTCCGCTGCCGCCACAGCCCTGCCTGCAAGCGTGTCCGGGGTCTCTTCGGAATTTCCGGCTCGGCGGAGGGAATCGGAACGGGCTATTGCAGCATAGACCTTATCCATATAGCCGCTGAAATATATCTCGGTCTGGGCGAAAGTGGCTCGAGGGCGTGCATCGTAACTCTTCCTTTCCAGAGGACGCGGTACACGCGAAGTGATATCCGACACGGACTTGGGCCTCCTGTCGGCATCCCACCTGTAACCTTTGATGTACATATCGTCCCTCCTCATCTGCGCTATGGGGTATACGTCGCTCTTGGGTGATTCGAAATAAGTGATCTTCTGTATCTCACCCTTCAGGAATTCAGCCGACAGCATAGTGGCCTCCTTCTTGTTGGCCGTGGAGATTTTCTCCTTCTCCTTCATATAGAATATCGCTGAAGCGCTGCCCAGGGCATCGAAACGCCTGAGCTGGGCATCCTCATCGAAGTAGGCCGTCATTTCCGCACCCTTTATCTGATCGTAGTATTTAGCCTCTTCCTCCTCGATGTGTATGAAGGCGTCCGAGAGAAGATGGGCCCTGTCTATCCTGCTGCCCTTCACGGCGACGTAGATGCTGTCCGCATTGTACTGGTGATTGCCTTCGTTCCATACGACGGGATCCTTGAAAAGCCTGCCCAGGGAATCCAGGTCAGAATATCGGAGCGAATCGCAGGCGGCCTGCATGCTCTTGCGGAAAACCTTCACGTTTCCCTTGGCATAAAGGAAGCCTATCTTCGTAGAATCGCCGGGAACCACGGCGCTGACAGTGTCGCTGACCTCCAGCGAATCGGCCTGCTCCTGCTCCGGGTACAGGAAGCTGTCAAGCGCCACGGCGTCAGCCTTGAGCCTCTCTTCCTCCTCCTTTGCCTTGCGGGCCATTTCGGCCTTGTAATCGGAGCGCTGTTCGGGCGGGGAGTTGGGATCATTGTCTATGGCCTCCTGTCTCTTCTTGGCCGCCTCCTCGGCTGCCTTGGCCCTTATGTTCGCCACCGGATCGGACGAAATCTCCTCCAGACGCTTCGATGACAGTTCCACCTCGGCCGAGTCAACCGCACATTTCGGCGTTGTCCAATAGACCAGCGTATCTGCCCTGAAATAGACGGAATCCTTCTTCTCCACCCCCTGCTTGTCCTTTTCTGTAGTCTCCAGCATCACGACGGGGTCAAATTCCATATCCACGCGGGACAGGCTGTCGCAATAGTATATCCTGCCGGCCATCGAGGTCACAGCCCTGACGGTATCCGTAACCTGGGCGTTGCCCAGCATTTCGACGTTCATCCTGGAACGGTGCACGTAAAGGCTGTCGCTCCACCCTTCCTGTGTCTCGGACATCACGTGGACGTTGCCGCTGAAGAAGAAGAGCTCCCTGCTCCTGTCCCACCATCCGGAATCTCCGGAAAGCATATTCTTGTCCCTCCAGGCATCCACCGGAGCGTTGAACACCGCAAGCGAACTGTCGGAAACATAATCCAGAGCAGCCGTCTTTACGAATACGGAATCGGTGAACATATTCACGTTGTTGCGGAATTCGAAATGCCGTCTGCGGGAGTCATAGCTGCCGTCGCTGCTCTCTATCAGCTGCCCGTCCTTGTCCCGCATCGAGGCACCGGAACGGAATATGGCTACGGAATCCTTGGTATTGTAGTCCAGATTTCTGGTCCTGAGGACATTGCCGTCCTTGTCCTGCAGCTGCACCAGGGCGCCGCGGAACTCGGCCACATTCCTGTCCACGAAATAATTCAGGCTGTCGCTGACAAGCTCCGTCTGCTCCTGTTCGATGCTGACGTGACCCATAGCGTGGATTATCTGCGCGTCCACGTCCCACAGGGCCGTATCGCATATCAGCCAGGTGTCGTTGTGAAGGAAACGTGCCGGTCCGTCGGCCTTGCGGAAATTCTTGCCGTCCTTTTCAATGAGCCGTACAGTCTGCGCGCTCATCAGACGGACGTACTTGTCCTCGCCGTCCGCATCCCTGTCCGCGCGCTGCACAGGCGCTTCGGCACAGAGAAACGGCGGCAGAAAAACTGTCGCCAGAAGCAATGACAAACGGCCCGTCTTCATCTTGCGTTACTGCTCTTCCTTGCGTATCTTGGTAAGCCAGTCTTCGTTGTCGAAGTTGCAGTCGGCGAAAATGGGGTCTATGATGATGTGGGTGGCCCTGATCTTCTCCTTGATGAAATTGTCTATGGCTTCAATCTGCTTGGACTGCTTGGCCTGATTCATCAACTGGTCGTAATCGTTGGTGAAGGTGGCGGTGTGGGCGGGCAATATCCTGTCCACCCTCAGAATCTTATACACGGTGTTGCCTGCGCGGCCCTCGTTATCGAGAGACTCCACGGGGTCGGTAATGTCACCCTCGCCCAGATTCATTATGGCCGCGTAGTCCTGAGGCTTCAGCTGGTCTATCTCGAAATAGGCGGAACCGGTGTTGGGGTCGCTCATCTGGCCCATATTGGTACGCGTCGCCAAATCCTCGGAGAAATACCTCGCAGCGTTGCCGAAAGTCAACGTGCTGTCCAGAATCTTGGTCTTGATGCTGTCCAGACGGCTGAAAGCCCTCTCCCTGTCCTCCCTGGTGTATTCCGGCTTCAACAGGATATGACGGGCATTGAACATATCGCCGTTCTTCTCCAAGACCTCGATTATATGGAAACCGTCGGGGGTTTCAACTATCTGCGACACGACACCCGGCTTGAGCGACATCGCCGCATCAGAGAATGCCGGCCAGAATATGCTCTTGGATGCCATTCCGAGTTCTCCTCCCCTCCTGGAAGAACCGGGATCCTGGGAGTACAGACGGGCCAGAGTGCTGAACTTCTCGCCCTTTATTATCCTCTCCCTTATGGCCAGAAGACGTTCCTTCACGGCCATTTTGGCCGCATCACGGTCCGGGTACAGGCATATCTGGCTCAACTGGTACTTCACCGGTATGACAGGCAGGTCGGCCTCGTCGCATCCGTCCACATAAACCTGTACGTCGTAAGGTGTCACAGGAGGTATGGCATTGGAAATCTTCTGTTGCTCCTGCTGGGTGAGGCTCTGGTCCTGCAGGGCGGAACGCCATTCCTGGCGGAGCTTGTACATAGGCTTGCCGAAATATTCCTCCGCTGCCTGGTCACCGCCGAACTGGGTACGTATCTGGTCTATCCTCTGGTTCATCTCCATCTCCACCATATCCTCATTGACATTGAGGGAGTCCAGGCGGGCCTGCGTAAGGAACAACTTACCCTGCAATATATTCTCCAGCACCTCGCAGCGCATGTTCTTGTCGGAGGAAGCGCCCTGTATGCGCATCATCTGCACCTCACTCTCTATGTCGGAGATTGTGACCATCTCTCCTCCGACCACGGCTATGGTCTTGTCTATCAGGCCGGAGGGATACACCTGTGCCCGGGCGTTCACTGATACCGCAGCGCATAAAAGCAGCGCAAGGATTCTGTTATTCTTCAGCATCATAAATCGTAAAATTTCCTTTTTTCCTCGCATCGTCAAGCAATTCCCGTTCCAGCGTGGATGACAATGCGTATTTTCTCTGACTGACTATCACGTCACGTATCTTCCCGGTGCAATATTCCAGCGGAGCCGTCTTTCCTCCGGGTATGTAATCCATCACGAAGGCAATGTGTTCGGTGCCCTGTGAATCAGTTATGTCTATGCGGGAGTCCTTCATCGTCCCTATCAGCTCGCCGTAGTCCATCCCGTACTCCCTGGCCAGCGTAACGATGTCCAGCCACTTGTCACCGTAGTTGACGTACTTGTCGGCGAAAGTGCGGGAAAGGCTGTCCAGAAGCACGAGTTTGTCGGAGTCACCGGAAGTGAGCAGCTTGACCATATCGTCCCTCATCGGGGACTGGGCCGGGATACGCAGGTAGCGGGCCTTCAATATGGGCACCTCCAGAGAATACAGCTGGGGATTTTCCTCGTAATGCTTCTTTATCTGCGCGGGAGTGACCACAGTATCCAGACGGTCTGCGATATAGTGCTGCTCGTACCTGTATTTCAGCAGCGACGAGCGGTAGTCCTCCAGCTCCGCCGTAACGTCCTTCTCCTGCTTGGACAGCTGTTTGTCGGCCATCTCGTTCATTATCAGCTCGGCAGCCCAGGAGTGGATGTATTCGCCGGCAAGCTTGAGGCTGTCCTCCTCAGGCAGTCCGTGAGGGATGTACTTCACCACCTGACTCTTGTAGAGCTTCTTTCCGGCGGCGACGGCGACGAGTTTGTCGTCGTGCAGGAAAGAGCATCCTCCAAGCGCAAGAACGGCTGCACAGCAGAGAAAGGCGTGAAGTGATTTTCCCATTCAAATTTACGTATAACTTACAAAGATATGTATTTTTTGCTAATTTTGCTTCTGATTGAAGGCCAGTTTTGAAATGGTACACAAAATACACACCAGATTAAAAATCACATTATTGGCATTGCTGCCCTGCATCGCAGCGGTCGCAGCGCCCAAAGCAGTTGTAAAGACAAGCGTGGCCCATCTGTACAGCCGCCCGGATTTCGAGGCCTCGATCGAGACCCAGGAGCTTATGGGCGGGACAGTGGAAATACTCGAGCAGGACGGTCTGTGGATAAAAGTGCGCTGCAATCAGCCATACGATGCCTGGACTTCCCTGCGATGGCTCGAAATGATGGACGGAGGGCGGCTGCAGGAATGGCTGGATGCGCCGAAATACATATTCACCGCATTGTACGGCTCCGTCTTTTCCGCACCCGACAAAGATTCGCAGCCGATCTGCGACCTTGTGGCCGGAGACGTCCTGGCCTGTAGCACGGAGAACGGCAGGGCGCAGCGCAGACGGGGATGGAGCGGAGTGCTGCTGCCTGACGGCAGTGCCGGATGGGTTGAATCGGGATCGCTGGAGGACAAGGCGGCCTGGGAGAAGAAATGCCTCGGATACGGCAGGGATGAAAGGATAGCGTCGGCCATAGGATGGGCTGTAAAAATGATGGGTATCCCCTATCTGTGGGGAGGAATGTCCGCGAAGGGCTTCGACTGCAGCGGTCTCACCCGTTTCGTTTACCTGATGTCCGGGGTCAGGCTGCCCCGCAACGCCTCCCAGCAGATAGGGTGCGGAACACGCATAAGCATACCTGTGATGCCGGACGGCAGATTCGACCTGTCCGCCCTCAAGCCGGGAGACCTGGTGTTCTTCGGGCATTTCACGGACGGGAAAGGCAGCCCGGCCGACACGCAATGCAAGCCGAAAGTGACCCACGTCGGGCTCTATCTCGGGGAGGGCCGTATGATACACAGTTCCCACCTCGTCAGGATAAATTCGCTGGTCAGGGGCAGCGCGGACTGCTATGAAAACGTCCACCTTCTCGTGGGCGCTTGCAGAATTGTCCAATAAATCTTATCTTTGCACCGCTAAAAAAACAAACACCATGAACCTCAGAGACATCAAGAAAGATATCGAATATCTTGTAGGCGAATTCATTGACGACTGCTCACTCTTCATCGCTTTCAATCCCGAGCGCGGAACAGAGGACGGGCTTGCAAAAATCATCGATGAGGCGGTTGACCTCTACAACGACCTCAAGGACAAGGCAAACGCCAAAGTCGAGGGCAACAGGAAAGCCTACTTCAACGGCATACGCAAGGAGCTTGTCGACGGTCTCGACAAACTTTGCGAGAAGCTCAGCAAGGAAGTCAGCAAGTAGCAGGACTGCTCTCCGTCGTCAGAACCTCAGTTCTATTCCGAAGTTCACGACGAAATTGCGGGGATGGGGACGCGGGTCGTCCCTGTGGGTGCAGCGCCATATGAAATCCAGGCGGAACAGACGCAGAATGTTCGTAAGCGCGAAACCGGCCTCTATGTAAGGCACCTTGTCAAGAGTCTTCATCCCCTCGGGGAAATACAGAAGTGCGGCGGCATCAGGATTCACCAGAGTTCCGATGCCGTCTGCATTTACGCTTATCCTGCCGTCATTGCGGTTGCTGAGCATACCCCAGCTTGCCTTCAGGGTGACTACCTCCCTTATCTGCAACTTCTTGAGATAAGGGATCTTGCCCAGGAAGAAACCATAGAAGTTATGGTCAAGCAGCAGGGTCGCCCAGGTATCGGAGGCGAACTCGAAGAAGTCCATGGTACTGAAGGACGATTTCTCCAGCAGATATGTGCCGTTACCCTCGTGAAGATGCAGCATGGTGTAGGGTACCTTCCCTATCACTGTGCCCGCGTTGAGATGGATGCGGGTCACTCCCGCAGGGGGAAGCCTCAGGGACCAGTCCACTGTCATTTCCGGCCGGAAATACGCATGGCGCTCGCCCTGCAGCCCGCCTGAGAGCATATTCAGGGCCGAAACGCCGCCGCCAAGCCCCAGGGTGAAAACAGGGTAATCCGTATCCACATAGGTCTTGATGAAGTCGCCCCTTATCACGGTCTCGTTACGGCTGAAACGCAGGCTGATGTCTGCGGTAGGCGAAAACACCGAACGCACGGGAAGGCCGTCGCGGGTGTACATGGGGACAAAGGAATTTGCGTGATATTCCCTGAACATCACGCGCCAGGACGTGTTGAAATCACTGTTGAATTCGTGCTCATACAGAGCCGACGCCTCCGTTATGGGGCAGAGTTTCTGGGTCTTGCCGGCACCCATCACGGATGCCAGTATGTTCCCGTCATTGTATATGCTCTGCCCGCGTCCCATCTGCAGCATATCGTAATGGGCGTCAACGGTCAGCTTGCGCGTGGGGCTCTTGCTGAGGAGATATTCCCACGTCGCACCTCCCTTGAATTCCTTGTCCTTGAACCCGTAGGCGACGTAGCCGGTCAACCTGTGTTTCCTGCTCCAATCCGCGGAAGTATGTATGCCCGCCCTCATTCTGAAGCCCTCCAAAGGGTTGAAGCTTATAAGATTGAGAATGGGGCCGAAGCCTATGTTGCCGTAATCGTAATAGCCGTTGACAAGGGTGACGACTATGTCGTATAGGTTTTTGTAGAGCACGGTTTCCTGAACCATATCCACCATACGGTAGATGTCAGCTTCCCTCTGCGACAGGTCATAGGGGCGCGCCGAATCCCAATAGGCCTCGTCGTGCAGGGCGGAACCGTCCGTAACGTCCACTATCGACTGGCCCGGTTTTGCCTGTCTGGTCTCGAATTCGGGATTGGAGAACTCCAGGGTCCTGTTTCCCAGCACGGATATCAGTTTGGACGAATCAGCCAGCACGGAGACGGAGAATTCCGCATAGAAACGGTCCGTCCCGTAAAACCAGGTGCTGTCGTCCAGCCTTCTGTATGCCGCCTCCAGCTGCATATCCCTCACCCAGTTCATGTTCTGACCTCTGGTGAGTCTCGCCTTTATGCTCCTGAGCGCCCAGTCCTCCGTATCCACGAACATCTCTCCGTCGAAAGCCGGAGACGATATGGACGCCTTGGGATGGTAGCGCACGTGGTAGGTATTGCGCCCGTCGATTTTCAGCGAATCTATTATGAAATAGTTGTAGAACAGCAGTCCGTTGCTGTTTATCGGGGACGGGATGTCCACGTTGAACACGTTTATGAACTGGCTGTAGAAGTTGTTCTTCAGGTGCATGCTGCCCGTGAACTGCGCCGTAAGGTTTCTGGACGGGTCTGCGCCGGACAGACGGTTGGCGATAATCTCCTCATTGTCGGCAAGCGGGGAGGCGACGTGATGTCTCTTGGCCACGGTCTCGTTTATCATAACCGGCAGATAAGGTATGCCGGAGACATCCGACGTGTCTATGTAATCGAAGATAAAGCCCCACTGCTCGTTCAATATGCGTCCCCGCAACTGCTCCCTAGGGTTGGTTACTCCCATCTCCATCCTGCTGTAGACGTCACAGTTGTAGCAGGGGCGCAACTCGGGATTGTTGCGGTCGCGGTTGGCGTCGATATTGCGCAGCAGCCTCTTCGCCCGGCTGTTGTCCGCCTTCACAGTCACCGCCGACAGTCTGTTTTCCTCGGGAGTGAGATATACGTGCAATTCGGTGAAAGCGTGCGGCTTGACGACGCGTGATTCAGACTTGTAGCCCAGAAGCTGCACGTTCAGGACGGTCAGGGTCTCGTCTCTGGTAAGCAGGGAAAAGTAACCGTCATCATCCGTGGAAGTACCCACGTGGCTACCCTCGAAGAATACCGCCACGAACGGAAGCGGCTGCATGGTCTGAGCGTCGAACACACGGCCGTTGACCTTGGTGCTCTGGGCGGAAACCAGGATACAGGCCAACATCAGAATCAATATGGCAAACGCACGGCGCACAGGCAGATATGCAAATTACCCTTAATCCTCCAACAGCTCGTAATCGATCTGCTTCTGGTCGAGGTCGGCGCGACTCACCCGTATGCGGACTTTGCTGCCCATAGTGTATCTCCTGCCGGAGCGGCGGCCGCGGAGCACATAGTGTTCCTCGTCAAACTCGAAGAAGTCGGACTTGATGTCGCGCAGGGGTACCATACCCTCGATGTGGGTTGGCAGTATCTCCACATACATACCCCATTCGGTGAGGCCGCTGACAGTGCCCTCGTAGGTGTAGCCGACCCTTTCCTGCATATACTCGACCATCTTGTATTTCACGCTGGCCCTTTCGGCGTCGGCTGCGACCTGTTCACGGTCCGAAGCGTGCTTGCACTGGCCCTCGTAATATGCCTTGTCAGCGCTCTTCGCTCCGTCCAGATACTGGGCCAGGAGCCGGTGCACCATCATATCGGGATAGCGGCGTATGGGTGAGGTGAAATGAGTGTAGTATTTGAAATTCAAGCCGTAATGGCCGATATTCTCCACGTCGTACTTGGCCTTGGCCATACAACGGAGGCACATCAGTTCCAATGCCGGGAATTCCGGAGTGTCCTTGGCCTTGTCGAAGAGCTTCTTGAGTTCCCTGCTTGCCTTCAGTCCGCCCAGGTCGGGAGGGAGCTTGTAGCCGAAACTCCTGGCGAAAAGCCTGAAGGTCTCCAGTTTCTCCTGATTGGGCTCATCGTGGACACGATAGACGAAAGTGCAGTCCTTGCGCTTCGTAGCCACGAATTCGGTGACGCTGCGGTTGGCCAGCAGCATAAATTCCTCGATAAGGAAATTGGCTTCCACGCTCTGTTTCTGTATCACGTCAACGGGCTTGCCCTTTTCGTCGCACACCACCTTCATCTCGGGACGTTCGAAATTGAGCGCGCCCGACGCGAACCTGGCATTACGCAGCTTTTCCGCTATTGTCCACAGGGACTTGATCGCCGTCTCTATCTCGGATTCGGCGGTCTCCTTCTTTATTATGGCCTGCGCCTGGTCGTAGTCGAAACGGTAATCGGAGTTGATGACGGTCCTCCCGAGCCACTGGCCTACCACGTTGGCTTCCGCATCCATTTCGAAAACGGCGCTGAAAGTCAGCTTGTCCTCGTGAGGGCGCAGGCTGCAAAGGCGGTTGCAAAGCTTCTCGGGAAGCATAGGCACGGTGCGGTCGGCCAGATATACGGATGTCCCGCGCAGCTGGGCCTCCTTGTCTATCACGGTGCCGGGCTCGACGTAATGCGTCACGTCGGCTATATGCACGCCAAGTTCTATATTGCCGTTTTTCAGCAGTTTATAGCTGATGGCATCGTCGAAATCCTTGGCATCCGAAGGGTCTATGGTGAAGGTAAGTGTCTTGCGGAAATCCTTGCGCTCCTTCAGGTCGGAAGGCGTTATCTCCTCGCTGATCTTCGCTGCGGCCTTGTCTATGTAGGGCTCGAAGCGGTAAGGAAGTCCGAATTCCGCAAGTATCGCATGCATCTCCGTATCGTTTTCGCCGGGAGCTCCCAGAACGTCCACGATGTGACCTATGGGGTTGGACTCTCCGCGCGGCCAGTCATCCACCACGGCGGCCACCTTGAAGCCCTGCCTGGCATCCTTCGGTATCTCCGTGACGCTGATGTCGTAAGGCATCACCTTGCTCTGCATCAGCACCCAGGCCTTGTCTCCCACAATATGCAGAAAGCCCACGAAGGGTTTCACACTGCGTTCGACTATCTGGGTTATCACACCCTCATAGCGTGGATTGATACGCGTTACGTCCACCACGACGCGGTCGCCGTTGAGTGCCCCGTGGGTCTTGGTCGCCTTGACGAAAATGTCGGTCGTCACACGGTTCTCGCCCACGGGGACAGCCACCGGGCTGACGAAACAGAAGCCCTCACGAGTCATCTGCACCGTTCCCTCTATTTGGAAAAGGGCTCTTTCACGGCGCTTCTTTGCCAGATGCGCCGCCCTTTTCTCCCTGTATGCCTGTTTGTTCTTCTGTTTTCTGCTGCTCATATCCTAGTATCCGAAAATCTCTTCGGTGGTAAGTTTCTTGATTTTGCCGTACCTGGCCAGGCCTTCCATATCGAAGTCACTCTCACGACCGAGTATGCATATGGTGTACTTGCGGTCCTTGACGTTCTCCTGCTGGAACTTCACGACATCTTCGAGCGTCATATCCTGCAGGGCGTTATAAACTTTCTCCGTCAGATTATAGTCAAGACCCAGCTTGCGGGTATTGAGGTACTGCCATATCACGCTTGCCTTGACCGTACGCTGGGTGCGGAGATTGGCCAGCAGGCCTTCCTTGGCTATGTCGAAGGCCTTCTGTGACTGTGGCATATTGTTGATTATCTCATCGAATGCGGCAAGGGCGTCGATGATTTTGTCGTTCTGGGTCTGTATGAAATCCAAAAATACGGCATTGTGTTCGGTATCGGAAGGCTGGTAATACCTCGCCACCGCACTGTAGGCAAGCCCGCGGGCTTCCCTCATTTCCTGGAACACTATGGAGTTCATTCCGCCTCCGAAATACTCGTTGTAAAGATTGATTATGGCCTCGGTGTCGGCATTGAATTTCTCGCCTCTTGAGGAGATGGAATAGACGATGGACTGGTTGGCGTCGAAAGGGGCGATGAGGACGGTATTCTCCTCTGTCACCTTCTCAATGAACGGGTTGCCGCCTTCCACCTTTTCGAGCGTCTCGGGGCACCTGTGGACGTCGTTCACCAGAGCCACGAAGTCACTGCCCTTCATAGGACCATAGTACAGGATGCTGTGCTCGGCGTTGAAGATGTTGTGAATCCTGTCGAGAAGTTCCTCGTCGGTGAGAGCCTTGAGCCGGTCGGCGGAAAGGATGTGCCTGCTGGGGTTCTCGGGACCGTAAGTGGCGTAGCTTCTGAGCCTTCCTGCATTGGAGCCCTGGTCGGTCTTGGCATTGAGACGTTCCTGAATCGTATTGGCCTTGAGCATCTCCAGAGCCTCGCGGTTGGGCTGGGCATCGGCCAGGAATTCCTCCATGAACTTCATAACTTCCTCCATATTCTCTGCAAGACCGCTGATGGTGACGTAGGTACGCTCGCCCGTGCAGGAAACGGTCATGTTGCAGGCCAGGGAGTAGAGATATTTCTGCACGTCCTCGGGAGTCATTGTGCTTGTGCCCAGATAATTAATGTAATCGCAGGCGAAGGGAAGGGTCATATCGGCATAACGGCCTGTCTCGAAAATATAATCCACCTCGAACAGTTCGTTCGTCACGTTCTGCTTGTAGAGTACCTCTATGCCGCTCTTGGCCGCAAGTTTGTCCAGGTCTTTCGAGAAGTCCACGAACACGGGTTCGATGGGAGCGACGGCGGCTGCCTCCTGCTGGATCGTGCGCAGGAAGAGGCTGGAGGTGTCACGGTTGGTGAAGATGGGGGTGATGGCGGGCTTGTCTATCTTGGAACCGTCGTCATCCCTCTTGTCCTGGAGTTTCTTTACATAAACGTAATTGTCGGCCAGGTTCTCGTTGGCGAACCTGACGATGTCCTCCTTGGTTATGGTAGAAAGGATTTCGGCCTCCTTCACCACGTTCTCCCAGGGAATGTCGCAGATGAAGCTGTTCACGGCCAGACGGGCCATATAGCCTGTGGACTCCATACCGCGTATGATGTCGAGCCTGCGGTTATTGACGGTGGCATCGAGCATAGACTCGTCGAAGTCACCATTCCTGAGTTTCTCTATCTCCGCGAGGGCAATGTCCCTGACCTGGTCAAGAGTCTGGCCGGGCTTGGGTTCCGCGACGAGAAGAAGCTGGCTGTAGTCGGCCATATCGTTCACGAAAGCATACATACCAAGGGTCTTCTGCTGCTGGTTCACGTCCAGGTCAAGCAGACCGGCAAAGCCGTTGTAGAGTACCGAGGTCATTGCATTGAGAAGAGGTGTCTGCTCCGAATTTGCACCGGGGAAACGCCATCCGAGTATGATGTTGGGTGACTCGTTGCCCTTGACCTCCTTCACGATGGGCTCGGCAATGGGCTCCTCAGGCTCGAATTCCATCTTCCTGAGGTTCTCGTTGGGCTGCATTGCTCCGAAATACCTGTCGATGATTTTGACTGCCTTGTCAGGATCGAAGTCTCCGCTGAGGACCACTGCCATATTGTTGGGCACGTACCATTCGTCGTGATATTTCTTCACGTTGGTGATGGAAGGGTTCTTCAGATGTGAGGGAAGACCGATGACGTCCGTATTGTAGGGATGGTTCTTGAACATCCCCTCGTTCAAGGCGTTGAACTCCTGGGTCTGGTCCTCGGCATTGTACATGTTGAATTCCTCGTAAATGGTCTCAAGCTCGGTATGGAAACCGCGCAGTACGCAGTTCTGGAAGCGGTCCGCCTGTATTCTGGCCCATATGTCAATCTGGTTGGAAGGGATATTCTCCACATAGCAGGTCACGTCAGTGCTCGTATAGGCGTTCGTTCCGCTGGCTCCTATGCTGGCCATCAGTTTGTCGTACTCGTTGGGGATGGATATCTTGGAGGCCTCGTATGAGATGGAGTCTATCTGATGGTAGATGGCCTTGCGAAGGTCCTTGTCCTCAGTCTTGCGATATGTCTCGAAAAGGGCCTCTATCTGGTCCAACATAGGTTTTTCCGCCTCGTAGTTCTGGGTTCCGAACTGCTCGGTACCCTTGAACATAAGGTGCTCGAAATAGTGCGCAAGACCTGTAGTCTCGCGGGGATCGTTCTTGCTGCCGACCTTGACGGCAATCTGCGCGTCGATGCGGGGTTTGTCCTTGTTGACGATGGTGTACACCTTGAGACCGTTGTCCAGGGTGTAGATGCGTGCCCCGGTAGGGTCGCCTTCCACAGTTTCATAACTGTAGGATTTGCAGGCGCTTATACCCAGAACGAGTGAAAGGGCCAGAACAATGTTGAAAATACGTTTCATATTGATTGTTGATTTGTTTGATTACAAAATAAGGTCGGCAATGACTATCGAAGCCATAGACTCCACGATTACAGGAGTACGCAATGCAAAGCAAACGTCGTGCCTTCCCCGTATGCTCAGGGACGTCATTTCACCTTTTTCGAAATCAAGGGTCTCCTGAGGCTTCGATATGCTGGACGTAGGTTTGAATGCCACGCGCATCACCACGGGCGCTCCGTTGCTTATGCCTCCGTTGACCCCGCCGCTGCCGTTTTTCGCCGGCAGCCCGTCAGGACCGAAAGGATCGTTGTGCTCGCTGCCCTTCATCGAGGAAGCCCTGAATCCGTCTCCGAACTCCACGCCCCTCACTCCGGGGATTGAAAACATTGCATGGGAAAGCAGGGACTCCACGCTGTTCCAGAACGGGTCACCCAAGCCGGAGGGCACGGACGCGCGGCATTCCACCACCGCTCCCAGGCTGTCCCCCTGCGCGGCTGCCTCTTCCAGCGCCGCCTTCCACTGCGGTTTGCCCAATGCTTCGGCCGTATCCGAAAACTCCCCCGCTATGCCTCCCAGCTCCACTATGCCGGCCTCAACTATCCTCTCACCCTCTTCCAGCCCCATAATTCCGGAGATAAGTTTCCCGGCCACAACGCCCGCCGCCACGACAGGGAGGGTCAGGCGCCCTGAGAAATGGCCTCCCCCGCGCATATCCGTCCACTGGCCGAAGCGTTCACGGGCCGAGAAATCGGCGTGACCCGGTCTGGGTACTGAGATGAACTGGGCGTAAGACTCACTCCTGACGTCAGCGTTAGCGAAAAGCACGGTAAGCGGCGCACCGGTGGTGTGGCCTTCGTAAAGACCGCTGATTATCTGCGGCACATCGCTTTCGCTGCGGGCCGTGGTGCCGGCCACGCCGGGACGACGGCGGTCTATGTCGGAAGCGAAATCCGCTTCACACAATTCCAGGCCGGAAGGCACTCCGTCAATTGTCACTCCTACATAGGGGCCGTGGCTCTCGCCGAAAACGCTAACCCTGAATTTTCTTCCGAATGTATTCATTCCAAGTATCGTTAAAGCCGGGATATGATTTCCCGACGCATTCTACATCATCTGTCTCCACGGGCGAGTCAGCACCCAGTTCCGCAAGGGACAGGGCCATAACCATCCTGTGGTCGCGGTGCGAACTGTACTTTCCACCCTTCAGCAGCCTGCCGGTCATTATTCTGGAACACAGGCTCTCGCCTTCTATGACAAGGTCGTCGCCCTTCACCTGATGTCGCACGCCCAGGGCACCGAGCATCTCCACTATGCCTGTCGCCCTGTCGGACTCCTTGTGACAGAGACGGTGCAGTCCGCGCAGGCTGCTCCGGCCCTGGCAGAAGGCGCAGAATACCGCAACGACGGGGAAGAGGTCTGGACAGTTCGAAAGGTCTGCCTTGAAACCCTGCAGGGGGGCTTTCCTGACGGTCACCGTCCCCACGGGCTCGTTCTCCTGACTTATGGCCGCACCGGCGGCCATAAGTATGTCCACCATAGTAAGGTCAGCCTGCAGGGAAGACGTGTCCAGGCCTTCCAGCTCCACGGAGCCGAATATCGCGCCTGCCGCCATAAAGACCGCAGCCGCGCTCCAGTCGCCCTCTATGGCAAGTTCGGCGGCCTTGTAACTCTGGTTCTCCCTTGCCTTTATCACTATTTCCGTACACTTGCTCCAGTCCTCGTCCAGAAGCTGACGCCCGCCATACATCTCGCTGCGCAGCTTCACTCCGAACTTGCGCAGTATGTCCATAGTAATGTATATATACGGAATGCTCGAAGGTTTCCTTACGCAGACTGTGCTGTTTCTGGCACACAGGGGCAGGGCCATAAGGGCGCCCGACACCAGTTGCGACGTCCTGCTGCCATCGATCTCTATCCTGCCGGGACGCAGGGGACCTTCCATATGGGCCGGCAGGACAATGTCCTGACCCTGGGGGCCGGACTTCCCGTCAGTACCTTCGCAGGAACTGACTTTGCCTCCAAGTGCCTCCACAGTGGTTTTCGCTCCCTGCATCACCCTGTTTTTCAAGCTGCCTTCCCCCTCTATGTCAAAGCCTTCCGGACACAGATGGCAGCCCAGAGGCATCATCAGGCGGGCCAGCAGACCGCTTTCTCCCACATTGAAACGCGTGGACTTCACCTGCCCCGAAGCTCCGCTTATCTCCAGCGTTGAAGTGCCTGCCGGCCCGCGTTTGCGCCTGACCTGCGCTCCGAGCGCAGAGGCAAGGGAAAGGGCGCTCGCATTGTCACCGCAATCCGTATATCCCCTGAGAACGGAAACGCCGTCCGCGAGAGCCGCGGCGAGGATGGCGCGCTGGGCATAACTCTTGGAGGATGGCATACGAAGCCGTCCGGGGTGAAGTTCCCTGCGGCTGCCGTAAACCTCCCTGTACATTTCATCATAGGTCATCTGCCCCGGGGCAGTCGCGCAAGGGGCAGAGCCGGGCTCGGACGCGGTACCGGGGGCGGCATAGCTGAACGGAGCGCCACGGCGCAGACATTCCAGACGGGATGCCGTTCCTGCTGACCCCATCGCAAAAGCCACCAGGGACTCCGCAGTGTAATATTTGTACAGGCTGAGCACGGTCGCGACATCAGTCTCACCTCTGGCCGCCGTCACTATCTTGACTATCTCTCCGTCGTGATGACGGCATCTGTCGGCTATGCCCCTCAATTCGTCTATGGAAGGCGTGCCGTCGGTGTTATGGTACGAGCGTATCATTGTGGTACCCCAGGTGGCGCAGGCGTCGGCAAGCCTTTTGCTCACGGGCTTGGGAGCCTCTATCTCCAGGTCCACGTAGCGTGCTCCGTAGCGGATTGCCAGGGACAGCTGCCTCTCGGCCTCGCGGTAATCTCCGCCTTCCGCAGTCCTGTAAGTGGCTATTAGGGGTATGTCGGACGAGAATACAGTCTCAATATCCTCATCGGCGAGCCTGCACAGGTCGAGACGTATCTCGGCCATCTCCACCTTCTCCAGCAGGGAAAGTATCCCTGCCGCGTCACAATTCCCTATGCTGCAGCATATCATATCGAGACAGTTTTTACAAGGCAATCGCCAATGTCGCGTATGAGCACGAAATTCAATTTCCCACCTTCCGCTTTCTTGTCATTCTTCATATATCGAAGGAGTTCTTCCACCTTCCAGGGGCACTCCACCGGCAATCCTGCCTTCAGGAAATCTGACTTAAGCCGTTCCGAGAGACTCGTCCAGCTTTCTGCTCCAAAATCCTTCTGGAGATCCGCCACTCCCGTTTTCCCGGCGGCAACTCCCTCGCGCTCCGACATCCCGGCCGCCATTATCACGCCCACCGCCACGGCCAGTCCGTGCGGAACCCTGCCTGCCGTCAGACCAAGGAAGGATTTTTCACCATCCAGAGCCCGGCGTACAAGACAACGGGCAGAGCGGGCCTCGATGGCGTGGGCGAAAGTGTGCCCGAGATTCAGCAGCCGCCTGTCACCCCTGTCGTTCTCATCCTTTTCCACCAGCGCGGACTTTATCTCCACCGCCCTGCGCACCAGGGCATCAAGCTCCGAGAACTCCTCGGATGCCACAGCCCTGCGGTATGCGGCAGAATCCCCTATGATGAGAGTCTTGAGCAGTTCGGCATAGCCCTCGCAGAACTTTTCCCAGGGAAGTGTCCTTATGAAATCCGTATTGATGAAAGTGAACTCTGGCTGGAGTATCAGCCCCGCCATATTCTTGTTGCCGTCTACGTTGCAACCTGTCTTTCCGCCCACGGCGGCATCCGTCTGCGCCAGCAGGGTCGTGGGGACATTGGCATAGCGTATCCCCCTCTTGTATATCCCGGCCGCAAATCCCGCCAGATCGCTCACCACACCCCCTCCGACTGCAAGGACAAGCGAATCCCTGTCCGCACCGGAGGCAAGCAGCCAGCTGAGTATTCTCTGCAGTGTCCGCAGATTCTTCCGGCACTCCCCGGCCCTGAGGTTCAGGACGCCGCGCAGCGCCACGCCGGATTCGGCGCAGATATCGACCACCGCATCGGTAATGTATTTCCTGATTTTCCTGTCCGCCACTATGAACACGGAAGGGTACTCCTTCAGCAGAGCGGCAAGGTCGGATATGTCTGTGGAATAATGTACTGCAATTCTGGCCATTGACAAACAGGTTTAACTTACAAAGATAACAAAATTAGAAAATATGGTAATGTTTGCAAGAATGACAATTTTGCAATATCTTTGCAATCCTGTCCGTTACGGACTGAGTTCATTCAGAATGCCTTGGTGGCGGAATCGGTAGACGCGCTGGTCTCAAACACCAGTGGGGCGACCCGTGCCGGTTCGACCCCGGCCCAAGGTACTAAAACAGGGAGACCGTTCGGCCTCCCTGTTTTAGTACTTATCGGGATGAGACCGTTCGGTCTCCCTGTTTCAGTACCTGTTCGCTTCGCTCACTACACCTTTAGCGGGTGATTTCGAGTGAGACGGACGGGTGCTTGCCATCACCGTACCACATATTGGAAACGGTAACGGGCAGAACATCGCCCTGAACCGACCAGGTAATCGAAGTGAACGCATCAAGAGTGTAGTCCACAGTGGAGCGTGGAAGCTGCAGAACGTAAGGTAAAGAGGAATTGTTGGTAATCTGGAGACGCTTCCATCCGTTGGAAGCGGAAGATATCACCTTGACGCTGCAGGCGGCCTTGAAGAAATCCTTGAGCAGTTCTTCACTGCCTGCGATGTCGCCGTAGGCATAAGCAAGCGTACGCTTGGCCTCGAGCGCCTCACGAATGGATTCAAGGGATGAATCCTTTGCAAGGATAAGGGTCATGTCACGCAACTTTCCATAATGTCCGTAGCGCTCATAGCTGGTAATATGAAGGTCACTGCCGCAGCAGACATAGTATCCGGCAGCAACGGCTCTCTCGATGACTTCAGGATAGAATTCGTATGAATTGAATACCTCCACGCCGTCAATGAGACCCTCCTTTATTGCCGCTTCAGCGACAACAGTATAGTCGTTGTTCGTCCTTGCCCAGCCGGGATGGTTGATCTGGACAATGGCATTCTGCTTCTTTGCGTTACGGACAGCCTGAAGAGGGTCGTCGTCAGGAATAAGATTGTTGTCCGTGGTGAAGAGGGCGTTGAAGTGTCCCACTTCCTTGGGATCGCGGGTAATCTCGATGCCGGGAATCAGCGTGATGCCCAAGCCGCGTGCCGTACCCTGAGCTGCCTCGATATGGTAGTTCATATCGACCTTCCCATCCTTTCCTGCCTTCTTGTTATCCACAACAAGGTTGCCGAGGAACTTCTTGAACGAGCCGACGTTCGGCCTGTATTCCATATGGTCTGTGATTGCAATTGCATCCAGACCGTTCTGCCAGGCCTCGGTGATGCGGGCTGCAGAAGTCATGTTTCCATCGGAATAGATGGTATGAACGTGGAGGTCAGCCTTGATCACGTTGTAGCCGTTGACCTGGGGAAGGATAACTTCCGTACGTGTCGAGATGACGGGAAAAGTGTACATCGAAGGATTGACTCTGTCCTGCTGGCGCTGCTGCGCATTCATACAGATGCACAGGGCAAGAATGGAAAATGAAAGAATGGATTTTTTCATAGGAAGGTGATTATTTTTCTATGTTAATTATTATTTATGGAAATTGAAGCCGAACTTCAAGTATTCCGTGTTCTGGATGCACTCATCTACCAAGTCCGTAAACTCCTGAAAGCCTAAGAAGGGAAGGATTGATGAGATAATCGGAGCTATAGTGTCCTTGGTCAGGTAAAGGGAGAACTTGTCACGGCTGAGGACATAGCCTGCAGGTACATACTCAGGCAGCAATCTCATGATTAAAGCGGCCCGCTCCTCACCGAGCTCGCCGACAAGAAGGCCCTCGATTATTTCAAGGTTGAGCCTCATAAATATGGTGTTCTTCTCCTCGTAGCCCTCATAGGTCACCACGTTTTTCGGAGAAGTCTCGATCCATTCGCCGGTATAGGGCTTTGGCCTGTAGAAGCAGGTAGCGCATCCGTCATTGTAGAACATCACACCGTTGAATATCTTGGCGATGAAGTGCTCGAAATCCATTTTCTCGCCTTCGAGGCTGAAGAGTTCGGGATTCATCAGGGCCGCTTTCACCAGGACCCAGAGATCCAGGCTGGCAGGCGGAGTCTTGTAATCCCAATCGAACACCAGAGTGTTGCCGAACTTTTCTGTCGGCTGCTCGAGAATCCAGCGTGTTTCCTTGAATATCGGAGTACTGTCGTCTTTGTTGCAGGATACAAGAGAAAGTGCCAATGCAAGGATTGCAGTTGCAGAATACAGAATTTTTCTCATCGTCTTGAATTTTATCATACAAAGATAATAAAAAAAAGGACAAGCGGCAGTACTGTCGCAAAACAGGCTATTTGCGGAACAGGTCGGGACGGTTTGTAATGACTCCATCAACACCTGGGACTACTCGGCCCGGAGAATTCACGGTCCATATCTTGACCTCCTTCCCGGCCCTGTGGCAATCACGGACAAAACGCTTCGACGTAAATGCACCCATTGAATTTATGGAAGCGCAAAAGTTGTATTTTTCAAAAGAAAAGCTGTTAATGCCGTTGTCTATGCAGACTCCAGGAAACAGACGGCAGACTATAAGTTTCTCCACGCGGACGTCGGGGGCAAGCAAGTGAACATTTTCCAGGACACAGTCATCAAACGACTGGATAATAACATTGCCACACATCCCCTTGGATGCCACCAGATCAAGTACCTTACGCTCAAGCCCCCCGTATTGACCGCTGCCAGACCTCTTGATCTCAAGAAGAATGTCCGCATGACCCTTGATCAGGTCGAGCGCCTCCTCAAGAGTGGGCAGCGTCTCGTCCGTAGGCTCACCCGTTTCCCTGTCCAAAGCATGTACCGACTTGAAATCGGAGAGGGTCATATCTCCAATCCGGCCTTCTCCGTCCGTGGTCCGGTCGACTGACTCATCGTGACAAACCACCACTGCACCGTCAGCCGTCAGATGGACATCCAGTTCAATCATATCAGCTCCGGCCTCTATTCCCTTGCGAAACGCGGAAAGCGTATTTTCATTTCCCAACAAGGCTCCTCCCCTATGTGCAATAATCTTCATATCTTCATTTGCAATATTATTTGAGCTGCAACTTGCCGCGACAAGGGCAGCCAACATCAATAGGATTTTTCTCATATTCTGATTCCGAACAAATGTCTGAAAACTATCCTGATTGTCCCGTCAAACCATTTGAAACAGTCCGGCGATGACACTGCCGCCCCAAGGGCCTCCCCTGCCACTTCATTCACCGCCCTCTCATTGATCAGGGACCAGATTACAAAATTACCGAATTTATGCGTAAAGAGATCCGACAACTTCTCCCCTCCCGGGTTGAAACTCAGAATTTCGTCCTTATAACCCGACAAGCCAGGGAATGACAGCGACTGGGCATCGTTCTTCATAAATCTGTTCACCTCGCGTGGGAAATAGTTCTTAGCCGTTCCCAGCACCTTGCCGACAAGAGCCACAACACTTTCTGACGTATCAGGATATCTGGGATTCAGGCCGCTCTCGAAACTGTCGAGAGCCTCCTGGCTGTCTATGCCGGAAAGAACCTGCATCAGCAAGTCCAGCGCCGTATTTATATACCCCGAATCGGTCACCAATTCCGAAATGCTGTTGATAAGATGCATCAGCAATTCCTTGTCCCTGTTCTCCAGAGCCTCTGAAATAAGTGCCCTGAACGCTGGAACGCTACGTCCCGAAGGGTCCGCGACATCGCCGTTTCTATAAGCATATACCATTGCATACCAAGTCATTACATTCCTCTTGTACAACTGCAGAGGATTTGCCTTATAACTGTTATGCCCTTTGAAATATCCCCGGCAACGCCTTGTCCAGTCTACACACCATTCCTCCAGCATTTCCCACACGAAAGACGGCATCTGAGGCATCTTCATACCCATCTGATACAAAGAATATATTATGGACATCTGGGTATAGTCGAAATATTCGGTCTGCCTCAGATTACCATTCCGGAGTCTCTCCATCAGCGGTCTGATAGTATCCCAGTCCGCCACGGCGACGATGACCATTATTCTTTCCAAAGCGAAATAGCTGAAACTGTCACCTGTCCTGTAAGCCAGCGGCACCCGCTCAACCATAGGCCTGAAGTCTGGAGCCTCTGCCCGTAGCTTTGTCGCATTAGGCGAGAAATAATCGGAATAATATCTTATGAACGGAGTCATAGCCAGGAAATCGTTCCTGCCCCATCTGGTGTCCGTACCCTGCGCCGGTACAATCCTGTCATCCCAGAATGTCTGGTATTCTATGACATTGTTGACATACGCAGACTGGAAGGTGAACTGGCGTCTCATTATCCAGTCGCAGAACGGCATGAATATTCTTATCAGCTTGAAATTCAAGGTAAAATACTTGGCGACTCCAGTAATCTCTTCAATTAGTTGCGGGACCCTTTCCCTGTTATCCGCCTTCCCGCTGAGAAGCAGGTCAATAATCATAAGGACGTCAAGTCTGATTCCTGACTCAAGTATGGCGATGGCACGTGTCCTGACCTTCTTAAGGGCCAGAGTCTTCACCAGAGGATTTCTGACGACGGATGAAAGCATCCTGTGCACTATTCTCTCCGTAAGGTTCTCCACCAACGGAGTATGACTGACGGTATGCGTCTTGTTGAAAAGATAATATACGAGCATGCAGGTGTTGTCCCGCACCTCTTCTATGGACTCGTCAATCAGCAATTCAAAAAGTTTGTACGGATCCTCCCTATAAAGTTCCTCGTTGTAATAGTCTGTCAGGAAGATTCCATTGATCAAGGTGGAAGAGGCCAGTTCTCTCATCCTTATGAACGGGGTGAGAATGCCGGAAAGTTCCTTATGCCTTGCTATAACCTCGGGGTCCGCCTTGTTTGCGGCAATTTTCTTGCAGACTGCATTATACTCTCTTACTACCGGCACGAGGCCTGCCTCGATCCGAGTCATAAGCGTACGCTCCAGGCAGAAAAGCCGCTCCTCGTAATTCTCTGCCACAAGAGTGTTCATAACATCAGTGACCAGGGTAAGAACAGTAAAGTCATCTCCGTAATCACGAATCAGCCGTATGAGAGTTTCAGGGCTTCCAGTATTTACGTAGTCCATAGTCAGGACACAGCCCATTGTCTCCATAAAAACCTCATTCACAGCCGCTTCCCTCAGAGTTCCCATAATGGTTTCCGGGGGAATGTTGGCACCTTCCGGCAGATTGGCACATTCCCTGTCATAATAGGTCTTCGCCATCTGATATTCAAGGAAACGTTCATAGATGAACTGAATCTTCTCCCCGTCTATCAGACGAAGTATGGGCCTTTCGGGCTTGTTGAGCAGCTCCCCGAAGGCGATGGTAGTACCGTCGTTCTTGAATATCAATGAAGCGATATCGTGCTTGGGGTCGTCAGGACAGTCGTATGCCCTTCGCAGCTCACTCATCATCAAGGAGTCGGCGGGAGTTCCGGACTCATAGCTCTCCAGCAGGATACGGCTCATCAAGGCAATGGTCTGGCTCTGGCGACGACCTGCGTAAGATGACGATATATCCTGCATCATCCTGTTCCACATTGCAATGGAACAGTATTCCGAATTATCGGACGGCAATTCCTTACCGATATAGTTCGTGCAGGCAATCTTCAGCAGCAGCGGATCCTTCAGCCTTAGGATACAGCCACGTTCCAAACTGCTGAATTCAGATGCCATCTGATAGAGTTCGCCGTAAATTCCGTAGGCCTTCTCCACTTCTGCATCTGAAAAACCACGCACGGACATATCATCCTCCGACCCTCGATTGAAAAATACAGAACTGTCAATGCGGCTTAGTTCGGGCGATAGGGTTTGATGCCAGGTATAGTTCCTACAGGTAAAAAGAACCTTGAAATTGGGATATTCCGGTTTGCCGAAAATATCGCAGATTTCTCTGAACAGCATCAGAGGTCCATCCGCATCCCCGGAAATTCCCGGATATGCGATACACTCGTTCACGGCATCAAAGAATATATATACTTTACGGTTATGGGACTGCGCGACGCTTTGTAAAGGCAATGTCAACCTGTTGACCTGTTTCTTCTTCGATATGCCGAAACAATCCTTTAGCTGGTCGGTAAGTGATGTCTCGGCGAAATCGGCACCGGCAAAAATCATAACTGCCTCACCGGCTTCCTGAAGAGTCTCCACCCAGTGGCAAAGCTGATTGGTCTTGCCCTGGCCGGCCTCTCCCAAGAGAGGGAATATGCTCTTGTCCGAGTTGATGAACGAGGCAAATTCCTCCGACAGGACATCACGCTCCACAAAAAGTTCCCTGTTATATTTCTTCTGAGCATAAATACGTTTCATATAACGGTCGCAAAGGCCGTGCATAAGTTCCACGTATTCATCCCAGTTGAGATCCTTGGAAATGTCGAACGAGGGCACGAGAGTCTGCATCCAAGCATCAAAATCCCGGTTATAACGGTCTCCTATATAAGTAATGGCATCCTCATCGACTGATATGAACGATACGCTCTCCTCCTTGAGCGACTGGAAAACATATATGTGTCCCTGTTCATTCCTGTGGACCAGAGGATAAAGCCCTTCTTCACCGTCATAATCCCGCAATGCCTCAAGAGCACCCGCCCAACTCTCAAGTCTGGGCAGCAACATCTCGACGACATCCTGATAAATGGCGTCTGACAATGTTGTACTGTGCCCTTTGTACTCATTCCTTATCTGAACTATGCTCTGCTCACCCTTGGCGCCTAGGAAAACATTCCGTTTCCTGTTGACTACGGCACATATTCCCATTACCACAGCATCATCAGGCAAAATTGCCGCTGCCGACTGCACAGCCAGTGGAAGAATGTCATTGCACCAGTCGCCGAAAGACAAGGGACGTTTGGCGTCAATCTTCTTCACTGCCTTTTCGCAGGCCTCGTCAGCAAGCGCGCCCGAAATGACGGCTTCTCTTATCTTGCCGAGCAAGACAAGAGAAACATATTGACAACTGACCTCGAAGAAGTCCAGCATATAGTTGGCAGACTTCTGCCATAAACCGGCCTGCCTGCAACTATGGAACTGCTCCAGAGGATGTGAAAGTGAATAAGGCAGTTTGTTCATTATCTGGATTTTTTATGACGGGAGAACAGTGCGACAAGAAGCATTACAACGATAAGCAGCGTAACTACCAGACGATATCCCGTAGCAGCGAGATTGAAGGCAGCCTCATAGTTCACAAGCGCATCCACCATACTGCTCATGTCCCAGACAGCGGACATGGACGCCATAAAAGTAAGAAAAGTCAGGAAAAGGCTGTTTTTCGAATCATGTTCCGCAATCTGGGCGGCGGTTTCCTGGTCTATGACGTGATAGATATCGGCCTGTTCATCCCTGGTCTTCAGGTTACGTTCAATCGCCTTATCCACCTCATTCGGCAGGAAATTGTAGCTGATGGAATTGAACGTATATCTGCGCTCGAACAGTTTCATCTCGTCATTGAGTTTGGAGGCTTTCTCCGCACCGCTACGGAACCTCATATTCAGACGGTAGAGGTATATCTTGTGGTACAGTTCGTACAGATAAATCATTCCGAAATAATCATTGATCCATATCTTCCTGGTAAAATCGGACAGGGACGTCGATACAAAAGTCACCGAATCAAGGAGCATCAGCGCCTTCCAGTTGTTGAAAACAGACAAGCGGCTCTCATCCAAGGACTTTTCGTAATATTCACGGCTTGTGGAAAAAGGGCCGTTCTCATCATATTCAGCCAATGTGCCACAACTGTAGAGGAACTTGTTCATCTCCTTCTCCTCCTGTGGCAGATTCTCCCCTTCCACAATTTGGAACAGCTTGAACTTGTTTCCGCTTTCCACAAGGTATGAGCAGGAGACCTCCGAAGTATCAGCGGTACCGCCTAACTCCTTATAAACCTTCTTTACCGGTCCCAGAACAGTATCGATAAAGCCTTCGAGCCCGGCATTCTCATAAAAGCAACAGTTACGCAACTTGGAGAGAGCAGCCCTCATCTGTTCCACAGAGCAGTTTGTGAAAGAAACCCCGAAACGGAAGATGACAATACCCATAGGATATACGCCCAATTCAATATCGCTCACATTGAACTTGAACGGCTCGGTAAATTCAGCATTGACTTCATATCTGAAAATGGTTCGGGACTCTGTACAGAAGTTAATGAACTCCGGGTAATAGAAGTCAGACAGAACATCTATAGTTCTACGAGGGAATTCCACCTTGGTCCACGAACAGGCCTCGAGTATTGTTTCGATATTGTTGTTTGCTTTGCAGTCAAGAAAAAAATAGCCGCATAAAAAAGCCTGTGAATTGATGACGGTCTCCATTGAAATCAATTTTTATTCAGTCAGGCCAAATATAGATAAAAAAAAGAACCCTGCCAACAATCGTTGACAGGGTTCTCGAAGAACGGCGGCTACCTAC
>JAKSKP010000017.1 GCA_024401635.1 Bacteroidales bacterium | reverse complement strand
AGAGCGTAAGGTTCGCAATCTTAAGGTCAGGGGTTCGATCCCCCTATGCTCCACAAAAGGAAACAAACCAAATAAAGTGAAAATGAAGAGAAGATTATCCGTTATCCTGGTAGCCTTTGCTGCCATGTTCGCTGCGGCTTCCTGCGGCAAGATTAAAAATGACGTCATTTATCAGGCGATAGCCACAATAAAGCAGGGCGTTACCGGCGAATGCTATGTGGAGGTGGATGACTCCACATCACTCATCCCTCAGGGGACCATCACGCTGACAGCCCCCGAAGTCAGGGCGATGATTGCGTATACCGTAGTCGAGGAAACCACTAAGATGCCTGGCTACAAGCATACCTACAAAGCGAATTTCCTGCAGGTGAACAAAGTTTTTTCAAAATGGCCCGAGGAAAGTCTGGGCTCCGAGGAGCTGGATGCCGCCGCTTACGGAAGCGACAAGGTCGGTCTGTACTTTGACGGCTACTTCCCTCCCACAATGATAGAGGATGGCTACCTTAACGTGCATTTCGCCTATGAAGCGACTCCCGGTTCCGAGCATTTCATCCATCTTGTGACCGATGTGGACGGGGACCCGTACAAGGTTGAGCTGCGTCACGACAAGAATGGTGACACGCAGTCCACCCTTACCTATGAGAGCATAATAGCTTTCCCTCTTGAGTTTCTTCCGGATACGGAAGGCCAGACCGTTAAGCTTACGCTCGTGTGGAACAGCCTGGCTTCAGGCAAGAAAGAGAGCGTCCAGCTGGACTACAAGTCACGCACCGACTGGCCCGTATGGCCTGACGACTCTGATGAGGAATAGTTCTGCTGCTACTGCTTGATCGGCTTGTACTGCGGAACAAGGCATTTCATAATCGCCCAGGCCACAAGATAGGCTATTCCGCAGAAACAGAATATGATGAAATAACCGGCAGGTTTGCCCTCGAAACCCAGGAAAGTGAAAGCGCTGCCCTGGGTTTCGGCGTATGTGAAGAGGTTGCCGGCTATTTTCTGTACGAACATTGAGCCTACACCTCCCGCCATCGCTCCTATGCCGGTGATGGTGGCTATGGTGCTCTTCGGGAACATGTCGCCGATGGTGCTGAACAGGTTGGCGCTCCAGGCCTGATGCCCGGCTGCGGCGAGTCCTATCAGTACCACGGGCCACCAGGGCGTGTTGAAATGCATTCCCATAGGCTGTGCGAGCAGAGCGCACAGAGGGAAGAATGCGAAAATGAGCATTGCCAGCATACGCCCGTTATAGGGGTTCATTCCCTTCCTGTCCACGAATACCTTGGGCAGGTAGCCTCCGCCTATGGACACCACGGTAACTATTGCGTAAAGCGTGAAAATCAGCGCCTGGCCCAGTCCGGAGGTCGCCGGTGCGTTGAACTGGTTGCTGAAATACGAGGGTGCCCAGAAAAGGAAGAACCACCACACGCCGTCGGTGAAGAACTTGCCGGTGATGAAAGCCCAGGTCTGCCTGTAGCCGAAGCATTTGCCGAAGGGTATGGCTTTCTGTGAGGCTATGGCGGCCTTTTCTGCGGCCTCCTCGGCATCGTCCTGATGTATGTACTCCAGTTCGGCTTCGTTCACGTGGCTGCTGTTTTCCGGTTTGTCATACATGAATGCCCAGAAGAACATCCAGATGAAACCGAGAGCACCTATTATTATAAAGGCCATCTCCCAGCCCAGTTTCACCGCGAGGGGAGGTATGCAGAGAGGTGCCGCAAGTGCGCCTACAGAGGCCCCGGCATTGAATATCGACGTTGAGAATGCCCTGTCCTTCTTGGGGAAGTATTCGGCCGTCACCTTGATTGCGGCGGGGAAGTTGCCCGCTTCGCCTAGTGCAAGGATTCCGCGACATAGGAGGAATAGATACACTGATGTGGTGCTGATGGCCAGAGCCGCGTTGCTTCCGGCTTCGACAGCCTTCATCGCGGCTACGGAGCCAATGCCGTCCACCAGGTTTGCCGTGGCCCATCCGCAGAGGGCGTGGAGGCAGGCACCCAGACTCCAGACGAAAATGGCGATGAGGTAACCCTTTTTGGTCCCCATCCAGTCCACGAACTTGCCGGCGAAAAGGCAGGCCACTGCATAGAAGATGGAGAAGAAGGAGGTTATCGTACCGTAGTTGGCATCAGTCCAGTGGAATTCGGGCTTGATGAATTCCTCGTAAGTGAGCGACAGCACCTGGCGGTCGAGATAGTTCACTGTGGTTGCCACAAACAGGAGCGAGCAGAGCCACCACCTCCAGTTGGACATCAGTTTCGTCTGTGTCGACATATTCCTTATTGTTTATTATTTGACTTCCTTGATTATGCCCAGGGCCTCTGCGCACAGTTTGGTTATGCAGGCCCAGTCTCCGTTCTGGACGGCTTCTTTCGGGAAGAGGTTGCTGCCCATTCCCACGCAGGTGGCGCCGGCCTTGAACCAGCCTTCCAGATTCTCCTTCTCGGGCTTCACGCCTCCAGTGACCATTATCCTGCTCCAGGGCATAGGTGCCTTGAGACCCTTCACGAATTTGGGCCCGAGCACGTCACCGGGGAACACCTTGCATATCTCGCAGCCTGCCTCCTGTGCGGCTCCCACCTCAGAAACAGTGCCGCAACCGGGGCAATAGGGGACCTGTCTGCGGTTGCAGACCGTGGCGACGGAAGGATTGAACAGCGGGCCGACCACGAAATTGGCCCCGAGTTGCAGGAATATGGCAGCCGTTGCAGGGTCGACCACGCTTCCCACGCCGACTATCATTCCGGGAAGTTCGGCATTTGCATATTTAACCAACTCTCCGAAGACTTCCTGTGCGAAATCTCCGCGGTTTGTGAACTCGAAAACGCGGACGCCGCCGTCATAGCAGGCTTTGAGCACCTTTTTGCTCGTTTCGATGCATCCGTTGTAGAATACGGGGACCATGGCGGTTTCCTTCATCGCCTGCAGTACCTCGAGTTTGTCATATTTTGCCATAATGCAGATTTTATCGTTGAACTCTTCCGTTGCTGCTCCCGGACATCAGAGCCAGAACCTCAGCTTCGCTTACAAGATTGAAATCTCCGTTCACGGTGTGCTTCAGGGCAGAAGCCGCCACTGCGAATTCGAGAGCGGACGCCTGGTCTCCGGGATATTTGAGCATTCCGTGTATGAGACCTCCGGAGAAGGAATCACCTCCGCCGACGCGGTCTATTATGGGGTCTATTTCGTAGCGTTTTGACTGGTAGAACTGTTTGCCGTCATATATGAGAGCTTTCCAGCCGTTCCTGGTGGCTGAGAAGGATTCCCTGAGTGTGGATACGACATATTTGAAACCGAACTCTTTCTGCATCCGGGTGAATATCCCCTCGTAGCCTTTGGCGTCGGTGTTGCCTCCTTCGACGTCAGCGTCGGGCTTGAATCCCAGACAGAGCTGGGCATCCTCTTCGTTGCCGATGCAGACATCCACATATTTCATCAGTGGACGCATTACAGAGATGGCCTTCTCGCTGGTCCACAGCTTCTTGCGGAAGTTGAGATCTACTGATACCGTCACGCCGTTCCTCTTTGCGGCCTGACAGGCCAGTTCGGTCAGGTGCGCTGCCTTATCGGAAATTGCGGGGGTTATGCCGGACCAGTGGAACCAGGTGGCTCCCTTCATTATTGCGTCGAAGTCGAAGTCCTCAGGCCCGGCTTCTGCGATGGCCGAATGCGCCCTGTCGTAAATCACTTTCGAAGGCCGCATCGATGCGCCGGTTTCGGCATAGTAGAGGCCTATGCGTTCGCCGCCACGCCTGATGTATGAGGTGTCGACTCCATATCTGCGAAGGGCATTCACTGCTATCTGTCCTATCTCGTGATCGGGAAGTTTGGTCACGTAGCAGGCCTGATGCCCGTAATTTGCGAGGCTCACGGCCACGTTCGCCTCGCCTCCTCCGGGAATTATGCGGAAACTGTCTGTCTGGATGAACCTGTCATTTCCTTCCGGACTGAGGCGGAGCATTATTTCTCCGAATGTAACTATTTTAGACATGTTGTTTCGTTATCTTTCAGTATGACAAATATAACGTTTTTATCTTGATTGTCAATGACGTAAGGAACTTTACGGGACGATTATCCCTGTATCGGATTCACGGGCGGCCAGTCCTCGGGGACGGGTGCTTCCACGAATATCTCTTCGTGGCGTACAGGATGGCCGAAGCGTATGCTGCGGGCCATCAGGCAGATGCCTCCGTTGGGATTCGAGCGCGGCGCTCCGTACTTGAGGTCGCCTTTTATGCAGCATCCTATTCCTGCGAGCTGACAGCGTATCTGGTGGTGGCGTCCGGTGAGGAGCTCCACTTCCAGAAGATGGTATCTGTCACTGTGGCCGATCACACGGTATTTCAGTCTTGCCAGTTTGACATCCTTCTGCCCTTCCTTCTCTATATAGGATTTGTTCTGTTTTTCGTTGCGGTACAGCCAGTTTTCCAGAAGGGAGAAACCGTCTTCTTCGGGAGTGGCTCCGGCCTCCGGCTCGTTGCAGCAAAGGGCCCAGTAGGTCTTGCGCACCTCGCCGTTACGGAACATTGCGTTGAGGCGTTCCAGGGCCTTGGAAGTTTTGGCGAACACCGATACTCCGCTTACAGGCCTGTCCAGGCGGTGGGGGACACCCACGAACACGCGCCCGGGTTTCGAATCCCTCACTGCGATGAAAGCCTTCAGCGTTTCAGACAGGGCCTCGTCGCCAGTCTTGTCGCCCTGAACGATTTCGCCAACTCGCTTGTTCAATATTATTATATGGTTGTCTTCATACAGGATTCTGGAGGCTATGTCCTCGAATTCCGTCCTGTCCAATTGTCTGTATTCCATTCTATATTTGTTTGTCTATTTTATGAACCGTCTCAAGACGCTGGAACCTATGCCACTCCGGGGACCTGGAGAAAGGGTATAAGGCCCCCGGAGTGGCATAGGTACCAGCAATTATGTCGTAAGGTGATAACTGATCAGTCCCTCTATAGGTTCGGGGATGAAACCTGCAAGGCGTATTCCGTTGGAAATGCACATCGCTGAAAAAATGTCCCTTGTGGCATATCCGAAGCCTCCCACCACTCCGACAGGGTATCTGTCGGTATCGTAGCATTTCAGCGAACGGTCTATGAACCGCCGGAAGTTGTACTCGACCAGTTCTTTGATGTACGGATTGTCATAGTGGGACAGTATGAAGGGGGCGAGTGAACCGAGGTAACCGGATGGAGACGCGCTGTGGTAAACGTTTCCGACTATGGCGGAATATGATGCGTCGAATCTTGAAGCGAAATCGGCGGCCACGTCATCGGGGATGAGATTCTTTATGAAATCGGTGACGAAAAGTTTGCCCAGGGCGGCTCCGCTGCCGTCATCGCCTATGATGAAGCCTCCCGCCATGACCTTCTGGCTCACTGACTTGCCGTCATAGAAGCAGGTGTTGGACCCCGTGCCCATAATCGCCACTATGCCCGGTTTGTGCCCCAGGACGCTGCGTGCGGCCCCGACAAGGTCGGTCTGGATGTCGATGTCCCGCACGGGGACTTTTGATGATATGAAATCCGTCAGTTCGCCCCGTACCGTCTCGGTCACGATGCCCGCGGTATATAGATACAGCGTATCTTCCGAAGACGCTTCCAAAGCCGAAAGCCCGTCGGAAAGTATTTCCTTTATGCGGTCCATGTCGACCGTGGATACGTTCATGCCCGGAAGCAGCTTCCTTGAAACGACCTGTCCGGAGGCGTCCACTTTGCGCCAGTCACTCTTGGTGGCCCCGCTTTCAACGATTATTGTCATTTGTCTGCATTTATCGATTCCACTGCGGCTCTGACGGAACCGTGTTCAAGGAGCAGAGACCTGGCCGTTCCGTAGTCTGTCATCCCTGTCTTCTCCATAATCATACGGGTCCCTCTGTCAACGAGTTTCCTGTTGGTGAGCTGCATGTCAACCATCTTGTTCCCCTGGACGTGCCCCGACAGTATCATCACCGACGTCGATATCATGTTCAGTATCAGCTTGGTGGCGGAACCTGCCTTCATCCTGGTGCTGCCTGTGACGAATTCCGGCCCCGTGACTGCCACTATGGGGATCTCACTTTCCGCGGCAAGGACCGAATCCTCATTGCAGCATATGCATCCGGTAAACATCCCAATTTCGCGGGCTTTCCTTACGGCTCCTATCACGTACGGAGCGGTCCCGCTGGCTGAAATTCCTACCAAGGTGTCCTGTGGGGTGGGATTGAATGCCATAAGGTCTACTATGCCCAGTTCAGGGCTGTCCTCGGCTCCTTCGACGGCTGTGCGGAAGGCTTTGTCGCCGCCGGCTATGATGCCTATGAATTTGTCTGTGACTCCGTATGTCGGCGGTATTTCGGATGCATCCACGACACCCAGGCGTCCCGACGTGCCCGCTCCCATATAGAAGATTCTTCCGCCGCGCTCCAGAATCCCTTCTACGAGCTTTTCAATGGCCGGGATGGCTTTGGCCACCGCATCCGCCACACGGTGGTCCTCACGGTTGATGCCTTCGAGGATCTGCCCCGATGACATCAGCTCGAGTGATGAATATGCGGAATCCTGTTCAGTCGTTTTCATTTTTCAGATTGGCGTAATCCTTTTTGTAATATCTGACTCTGGCCAGAATCAGCGCAAGGCTGACGATAGCCCACACTGCACCGAGAAGAGCCACTCCGTGCGAAAGACCGAACCTGTCACTGATTATGCCCAGAATCCACGGTGCCAGGGCGCCGATGCTGAAGCCGAACAGAATCATTACGGCGGAGGACATCGAGTAGAACTTGGATGAGATGACGTCATAAAGGACTGGATATGTTCCGGATTCGAACACTCCTCTGAACAGACCGTATCCGGTCAGTGCGGCGCATACTGCGAAAAGATTGTGCGAAAGTCCCATGAAAACTATGCAGGGAGCAGCCAGAAGGAGTCCGGCCGTCTGGACAATCAGCCTGTCGGCACCTTTGCCGCGTGCGACCAGCCTGTCATTCAGCGCACCTCCGAGCATCACGCCGAGAAAGGCCGCTGCATTGGCCCAGAACATCGAATGGAAACCGGCGGATGACGTGCTCAGGTCGAAGGTTTCCTTCATCAGTTTCGGCATCCAGGTGAGATAGCCTGTGATGACGAAAATGCCGCCGGTGTATGCAATCAGAAGACATATGGCTGTAGGCACTTTGAAAAAGGCCGCTACGCTGTCCTTGAATGAGGGTTTCTGCTCCGTGACGGCCTGCGCCTCCTGAACTTGCGGCTGTGCGGCCTGTCCCTCCGTTTTATCCCTGAGACGTGCCATCAGGACAAGCGTCAGCACGAGTCCCAGGCCGCCGAAGATGTAGAACGAATACTGCCATCCGAGTTTGTCGGCGATGTATCCTGCCAGCACTCCGCAGCAGATGACCCCTATATAGCTGGAGGTCTGGTGGAGGCTGAGCGCCCTTGCCCTTGTAGTGGAGTCGTGGTATTGGGCGATGAGCCCGGTATAGGTGGGGCCGAACATTCCCTGGCCGACACCCATTCCGACGCAGCGGAAGATTATGAAGAGCAGCAGTCCGTTGGCGAAGCCGGTGAAGAACGTCGCCGCACTGAAAATCAGCGTGCTGACGATGATCTGGCGGCTGCGGCTCAGGCGGTCGGCATAAAAGCCGGCGAACGGTACCGTAATGGCATAGAAGACGTTGAACAGCATTGCAATCAGACCCATCGTGCTGTCATTGGCGCCGAACAGCGTCTGAATCTGCGGCAGTACGATATTGAACGCCTGCCTGTCAGCCTGATTCAGGAAGAATGCGATCCATAGGAGGATCACGACTTCCCATTTATAGCCTTTTTTCGTTGTGTTGGGATTGAATGTCAGTTTTTTCATATGCGTACGCTATATCCTTACAAATATAATGTTTTTTTTATGACTGACAAAATGGCAGATTTTGAACTATGGCACAAGTTTCGCCTATAGTAGCGGCGTGACCGGAAGTCACCAAGTTGAATAATAAATCAAAATATACATCGATTATGGGAAAAATTATCGGAATCGACCTTGGAACAACCAATTCATGTGTCGCAGTTATGGAAGGCAACCAGCCTACCGTCATCATCAACAATGAAGGCCAGAGGACCACTCCTTCGGTTGTCGCTTTCACCGAAGGCGGCGAACGCAAGATAGGAAGCCCTGCAAAACGTCAGGCCATCACCAACCCCAAGAAGACCATCTTCTCCATCAAGAGGTTCATGGGTGAAACCTATGATCAGGTTCAGAAAGAGATCTCACGCGTACCTTATGCTGTCGTCAAAGGTGACAACAACAGCCCCCGCGTGGATATCGACGGCAAGCTCTACAGCCCTCAGGAGATATCTGCAATGATACTCCAGAAGATGAAGAAGACTGCCGAGGATTATCTCGGAACTACCGTAAGCGAGGCAGTCATCACTGTTCCCGCTTATTTCTCAGACTCTCAGCGCCAGGCCACCAAGGAGGCCGGTCAGATTGCTGGCCTTGACGTCAAGCTTATCATCAACGAGCCCACTGCGGCCGCTCTTGCATACGGCCTCGAGAAGAAGGACAAGGATATGCGCGTTGCCGTTTTCGATCTCGGCGGCGGTACTTTCGATATCTCCATTCTTGACCTTATGAGCGGCGTTTTCACCGTAATGAGCACAAACGGCGACACTCACCTCGGCGGTGACGACTTCGACCAGGTAATCATAGACTGGCTTGCAGACGAGTTCGCTTCCGAGAACGGCGGTATTGACCTCCGCAAGGACCCTATGGCCCTCCAGCGTCTGAAAGAGGCTGCAGAAAAGGCGAAAATAGAGCTTTCAAGCCAGACTCAGGCCGAAATCAACCTGCCTTACATCATGCCCGTTGACGGTATGCCCAAGCACCTTGTGAAGACTCTCAGCCGCGCCAAGTTCGAGCAGCTTGCCGAGAATCTCATCCAGCGCACTCTGGAGCCTTGCAAGAAGGCCCTCGCCGCTGCAAAACTCAGCACTTCCGACATTGACGAGGTTCTGCTCGTGGGCGGTTCGACCCGTATCCCCGCAATCCAGAATCTCGTGAAGAACTTCTTCGGAAAGGAGCCCAACAAGAGCGTCAACCCTGACGAGGTAGTGGCTGTAGGTGCTGCAATCGACGGTGGCGTCATCGCAGGTGACGTGAAGGATGTGGTTCTGTCAGACGTCACTCCTCTGTCCCTCGGTATCGAGACTCTGGGCGGCGTGATGACCAAGCTCATCGATGCCAACACCCTGATCCCCGTATCCAAGTCACAGGTGTTCTCCACGGCCGCTGACAACCAGCCTTCAGTGGAAATCCGCGTGCTTCAGGGCGAGCGTCCCATGGCGAACGACAACAAGACCATAGGCAATTTCCATCTCGACGGCATCGCTCCCGCACCCCGTGGAATACCTCAGATTGAGGTGACATTCAACGTGGACATCAACGGTATCCTCAACGTTACCGCCAAGGACAAGTCCACAGGCAAGGAACAGAGCGTGCGCATCGAAGGTTCGACCGGTCTGTCAGAGGAAGAGGTGAAGCGTATGCGTGACGAGGCCAAGGCAAACGAGGAAGCCGACAAGGCTGCCAAAGAGACTGCTGACAAGATCAACACAGCCGATGCGATGACCTTCCAGACTGACAAGAACCTCAAGGACTACGGCGACAAGATCCCCGCAGAGAAGAAAGAGGCTATCGAGAAGGCCAACAACGCCCTCAAGGAGGCTGTCAAGACCAGGAACATCGCTGATATCGACAAGTTCAACAAGGAACTTGAAGAGGCTTGGCACGCTGCATCCGAGGATATGGCGAAGGCCGCACAGCAGGCTCAGGGCGGACAGGGATTCGATCCCAATGCCGGCGCGGGCTTCAATCCCGGTGCCGACCAGGGCGCCCCTCAGGACGACAACACTCCCGACGAGCAGTAGGCCCACTTCCCAACAACGGCAAAGCCACCACTTCAGGGGACATAAACCATAATCCAAAGTCCCCCGAAGTGGTGGCTTTGCTGTATGTCGTTTCTGTGGCTATTGCTTCCGAACCACCAGCTTCTTATCAAAGAAGACGCCCAGAATAATCGTTTATTCTGTTGTTGGCGATGTCAAGATATGTCTGGCTTATTTCATAGCCTACAAAGTGCCTGCTGTTTTTGAGTGCAGCTATGGCTGTTGTGCCGGACCCCATAAATGGGTCAAGAACAATATCTTCCTTAAAACTGAATAGTTTAATCAGTCTGGCGGGCAATTCTTCTGGGAATGGTGCGGGATGTTTAACTCTTTTTGCACTTTCTGTATTCATGTGCCAAATGCTTTTAGTCCATTCCAGGAATTCTTCTTTTGAAATGCTGTCTGTTTTTTTCGGCCGAGCATAATCACCTTTGCTGAAAACTAGAATATATTCGTGAATGTCGCGTAATGTGGGATTTGAGGCTGACATCCAACTTCCCCATGCGCAGGAACCTCCGGCAGAAGCTCCTTTGTCCCAGATTATTTCTCCTCTATAGTTGAAGCCAATTTCTGCCATAAGCCTGCCAACCATATCTGATAGTGGGATGTATGGTTTGCGTCCAACATTTGCAATGTTTATACAAGCTCGTCCTCCGTTGACAAGAACGCGGTATGTTTCTGTCAGAACACTGTTCAGAAGGGAAAGATATTGCTCCAGTGTCAGGTTCTGGTCATATTCCTTGGTTACATTGTAAGGAGGGGAAGTGATCATTAATTGAACGCTATTATCCGGAAGTTCCGACATTTTTTCAGAACTGTGAAGAAAGATCTTGTCAATGAGGGATTCATCAAGAGGAGATTCTGAACGATCTGTTACGGTTGTTAAAGAGATGCTGGAATAGAGGTTCGATTTATAAAATTGTTCAGAATCATGGTTTGACCTTTCAGAGACGCCAAACGAAGATGTTTGTGTTTTCTTTTTCATATTCTGTGGTTGGCATTGATTAATTCAAGAAATTTCAATCCCTTTAATTCATCTGAAGATTCTCTATTGGCAATAGAGATAATATGTCCCAGGTCCGTGTTATTCATCATCGAACTGAAATAACTCATTTGGGATTCAAGGATGTTTTCTATGTATTTTGCAATTTCAAATTTTGACGAATATGTCTCGAAACCCATATGCGGTGATTTGATTACATGGCTGTTTGATGTAGGGTTGGGATATACTGAGATGAATTTCTGTATGACGCCGCTTTTACACAGAAAATCAACTTTCTGCGTATAGTTGTCCGTTATGGGAGAGTTTCCGAGTATTATTATCGGTATCGATTTGCCTGCGTTGCTGTCGACGCGCAAATTGATGGATTTCCCAATGGCTTTCAACATGCTGTCCGAACGCAACAGGGAAGGGACACCTTTATGTGTTGTATAGTCTCCAAGGAACTTGAAATCATTTTCAATATATTGGTAGTTGTTGATGATGCCCATCTTGATTTCAAATATCAGTTTGATATTTTCTGATGGCTGCGAGATTGCATCGGTTGTGCAAAATGCCAGATCTGCTGCGGTAGATGACGAAAGTCCCAACTCAGGGCAAACCACTCCGTTTACTGCATAAAGGCCGAATTCTTTGGCAATGTCGCTGAAAAATTCCTTACACCATTTTTCCGTAGCTTTTCCAACGAGTCCGTTCCGTGACTGCGGTGTGACAATACGGTCGGAATAGTTTATGTTTTTAGGGGCAAATGCATAGTACTGACGTTGCAACTGAATCATCAGTTGCTCTACGCTGTTCAACTCTAAGGCTTTACGGAAAAAATTAATTTCGTTGTCAACTGTCCACATAGGCATTCCTGGTAGCTGGCAAACGAAAAGAGCGCGAACTTATTTCGTTTGCCTAACTCCGAAGGCCGACCAAAGCCATGTAGGTAGGAAACGATAAAGCTCACGCTCAACGGCATGAACTTTAGCATCCATATCCTCTCCTACAGAATATTTGGTCGTTTTCGGAGTAGAGAATAGGAGCCGAAGCTCAAATATTTAAATAATAACTGTTTTTCTGTTCAACAAAGGTAAGAAAATTAGAAACAATGGCAAAAAAATCATATCTTTACGACGGATAACCATTAAAGTGTATTTATTATGTCTACTTGTCCAAAATGCGGTGCAGAAGTCATCGAAAACAATCTTCAACCCGTCAGCCCCAAGAGCAGGCTGGTGGCAGCCATCCTGGCCTGGTATCTTGGCGTGTTCGGAGTCCATCGTTTCTATGCAGGCCGTATCGTTTCAGGCATCTTTATGATTCTGACTTTCGGCGGTCTGGGCTTCTGGGCGCTTGTTGACGCCATCGTAGTCCTTTGCGGTGAGTTCAAGGACAGCGACGGTCTGAAGATCAGGACCTGGATCGACTGATAGAACGTCTGTTATTGCAGGAAGATCCTTATCCCGATGGCGATAAGGACAATGCCGGCCGCGAATTTGGACTTTTGCCCGAATTTGCGGCCGATTGCTATGCCGCAAACCATACCGCCGACGCAGAAAAGCGCTGTGGCGACCGCCGTGGCTGCGGACAGAAACCATACGTCGGCTTTGGATATGCCGGAAAGGCCCAGGGATGCTCCGGCGGCAACGGCGTCTATGCTTGTGGCTACCCCAGCTGAGAATATGCGGGCAAGCGAACTGAGGTCCCTGCTCTCTTCTTCCTCTTCGGTCTTGTGGGATTCGCGTATCATATTGATACCGAGGCAGAGCAGGATGGAGAATCCTATGTATCTGCCCCACTGCGAAACGAATACTCCTATCGTTTTCCCGAAGAAAAGCCCGCCGCACAGGAAAATCGTCTGAATCAGGGCAAGGCCGCAGGCCACCCTGCAAGCTTTCTTCCAGTCCAGTGTGCCGAGTGAAACGCTGCCGCTCATCGAGACGGCGAAGGAATCCACGCTCAGGGCGACGGCAATGAGTATTATCTCGATGATTGTCATATGGTTATTGGACCTTGAACGGCTGGCGGCCCGCTATCGATCTCCCAAGGGTTATGGCATCCGCATATTGCAGGCCGTCCCCGAAGCCAAGACCGCGTGCAATTGCCGTAACTCTGACTCCGTAGGGAGCGATCTGACGATAAAGGTAGAATGAGGTCGTTTCGCCTTCCACATCACCGGGGAGGGCCATTATTATCTCCACGTCCGGCAGGATATCCGCCCCGGCTGCGGCCTTGGCTTTTTCCAACCTTTCCAGCAGGGCCCTTATGTTAAGGTCGGACGGACCTATGCCGTTGATGGGGGAGATGATTCCTCCGAGAACGTGGTAAACCCCGTGATACTGTCCGGTGTTCTCTATGCTCATCACGTCCTGTATATCGCTGACGATACATATCTGGCGATGGTCGCGGCTGCGGTCACCGCAGATGGAGCACAGCGGCTGGTCGGATATCATACGGCACTCGCTGCAGTAACATACGTTGTCGCGCAGGGCATCGATGGCCTCGGTGAAATGATGCACGTTCTCCTGCGGCTGCCTGAGCAGATGCAGGGCAAGACGCAACGCGCTTCTTCGGCCTACGCCCGGAAGCGAACTTATTGCATCGACTGCGTTCTCCAGCAGCTGTGACGGATAATCCTCCTTGTACATACGAAAAAAAAGGGGCCCGAAGGCCCCCTTTGGAAAATTAAGCTTTGTTGTTGGAGCCGAGAACGTTCACAATCTTGTGAGTGTAAAGCTCTACCATAAGGTCGCGTGCGGGGCCGCAGTATTTGCGGGGGTCGAACTCTGCGGGCTTCTCGGTGAGAGTCTTGCGCACTGCAGCGGTGAAGGCCAGACGTGAGTCGGAGTCGATGTTGATCTTGCAGACTGCACTCTTCGCAGCTTCGCGGAGCTGTTCCTCGGGGATACCGACTGCATCGGGCAACTTGCCGCCGTTGGCGTTGATGATGTCGACATATTCCTGGGGAACTGATGAGGAACCGTGGAGTACGATGGGGAAGCCGGGAAGCTTCTTCTCAACCTCGTGGAGCACGTCGAAGGCGAGGGGAGGAGGTACCAGACGGCCGGTCTTGGGGTCGCGGGTGCACTGTTCGGGTTTGAACTTGTATGCGCCGTGGCTCGTTCCTATTGATATGGCGAGGGAGTCGCAGCCTGTGCGGGTTGCGAAATCGATAACTTCTTCGGGTTTTGTGTAATGAGACTCCTCAGCGGCAACCTCATCCTCGACACCGGCGAGAACACCGAGCTCGGCCTCGACTGTAACATCGTGGGCGTGTGCATATTCCACAACTTTCTTGGTAAGGGCGATGTTGTCCTCGTAAGGAAGGGCGGAACCGTCAATCATCACTGATGAGAAACCGTAGTCAACGCAGCTCTTGCAGGTCTCGAAGCTGTCTCCGTGGTCAAGGTGAAGGCAGATCTGGGGTTTCTCCCATCCGAGTTCCTTTGCATACTCGACGGCACCCTGGGCCATATAGCGGAGGAGAGTCTGGTTCGCATAGTTGCGAGCTCCCTTGCTGACCTGGAGAATCACAGGTGATTTCTGCTCTGCAGCGGCTTTGATGATGGCCTGAAGCTGCTCCATGTTGTTGAAATTGAAGGCGGGGATGGCATAACCGCCCTTGACTGCCTTTGCGAACATTTCCTTGGTGTTCACAAGACCGAGGTCTTTATAAGATACGTTCATGGTTTATGTAAAATTAGTTTGTTGTTTTTCTTTTCAAACATCCAACAAATTTAATTAAAATATATCGAAAAAAAAAGAGCGGCAGGATTTATGAAATCCAAGCCGCTCTTTTCCGATAAACTGCTGTGAGTTATTTCTTCTTGTTACCGTACCTCTGGTAGAATTTATCTACGCGACCGGCGGTATCCACAAGTTTCATCTTACCGGTATAGAAGGGGTGAGACGTGTTGGAAATCTCGACTTTGATCAAAGGATAATCAACACCCTCGATATTGATGGTCTCCTTGGAAGGAGTGCAGGAGCGGGTGATGAACACTGTGTCATTTGACATATCCTTGAAAGCTACAAGACGGTAGGTTTCGGGATGGGTTGACTGTTTCATTTCTTTAGTTTTTAACGTTAAAATCCAAAATGGACTGCAAAGGTACACAAAAAAATCATTTAAATCTTAAAAAAAACACAAATTTTCATAAGAAAAAACTTTTAATTTCATTTTCCTATTGCACGGCAGGACATAACTGACATATATTCGCACAACCAAAAACTTGTGCTTATGAAAAAATCTCTTCTATGTCTGGCGCTGTGCGTCGCAATGTGCGCGTGTGAACTTCTGGATGGTGCTCCCGGAGACGGGACTGCGCAGGAGCAGGATTGTGCGATATGCCTGAAATTTCACGAAAGTTCGTATGTGTCGTCCAAGGCTTCCTCTCCTCTCCAGATCGACACCAATTCCTTTATCCTTACTGTCACCGGACCGGACGGCGGGGTGCTGTATTCGGGCCTCTATTGCAATTCCCCGGAATCCCTGATAGTGGAGCCGGGCACATATAATGTAAAGGTAGTGTCCGACGACTCCTTCTCTCCCGCCTTCGATGCTCCGCTGTGGGGTGACGAGCAGCTTGTTGTCGTGGAAAAGGGCAGGAAGTCGCTGGTGGAACTGCTGTGCCGGCAGATGAACAGCGGTGTCAGACTGCACATAGCCTCTGAATTCCTGACGGAGTATCCTTCCAGTTCGCTGCTTCTCAAGTCGGATGCCGGCAAACTGCTCTACAGCTACAAGGAGAAGCGTACTGCCTATTTCCCTGCGGGCAAGCTGAACCTTGTGATGAGCACGGGCGGCAGTGACGAGACCCTGCTGACCAGAACCCTGGCCCCGGGCGAGATATTCTGCCTCAACCTGAACGTGGCGGCACAGTCGTCGGAAAGCAGCGGTATCAGGATACGGGTCGATACGACACGAACATACACCGATGAGACCTTCGTGCTCGGCGGAGAGTCCGGAGGTAAGGGCGATTCTCTGGAAAACGCCTACACGATATCCCAGGCGAGGAAAGCCGTGGGACAGAAAGGCGTATGGGTGGCCGGATACATAGTGGGCGGAGACCTCACCAAGAGCAACGTGTCCTTCCAGGGACCGTTCAAGAGCGCATCCAATATGGCGATAGGCCCCAGAGCCACTACGTCAAGCAGGGAATCCTGTTTGAGCGTGGAACTCAAAAGCGGGGCAGTCAGGGATGAACTCAATCTGGTGGCGCATCCCGATATGCTCGGCCGTTTCGTGTACCTGAAAGGGGATATCGACCCTTCGTATTTCGGCTTGACCGGAATCAAGAACGTGACGGATTTCCAATATTAGGGCCATAACTCTCTCAACATCATTAACCGGATCTCTCCTTCAACTTCGGTTTGGCAGGCCCGCGGGGCTGCCCGTATGGCGCTTCGTGCACTGCGGACAGCCCCTTTTGCATCTTCCAAAGATTTATTATATTTGTGCTTCGTATGGATATTTGCGGAATACTCGAAATAGTGGCTCTGGTGACCGGCATCGCATATATGGTGCTCCAGGTCCTGCAGAAGAGGATTATGTGGTACTTCAACCTTGTGACCTCGGCGTCTTCGCTGGCTGTGACTCTGATGAGCCGTCTGTGGGCCTCCGCCGCGCTCGACACTTATTTCATCATTACCTCGGTGATAGGCATTTTCACCTGGAGGGCGCTTGCCAGAAAGGATGGCGAGGGTGACAGGGTCAGGCTGGTAAGGCTGACGCCGTCGGCGGTGCTCGTCTCCGCGGCTGTCGCAGTGGTCGGTGGAGTGGGCATATATTTCCTGCTTCTGCATACGAATGATGCCAGCCCCGTTGCCGATGCCGCTACAATGATTCTTAGCGTGATTGCAGCCTGGTGGCTGACACGTCCGTACATAGAGCAGTGGTATGTCTGGCTCGCCGCCGACCTGATAGCTGTAATAATGTATGCGACTCAGGGCCTGTGGGGCATGATGACCCTGTTCTCCCTGTATTCCCTGTCCTGCTTTGCGGGATATATTCACTGGCGCAAAAAAGGTATATACGTATAAAGATATGTCAACAAGATCCAAAGTCTTTTTCACCGATCTCCATACGAAGATGTACGGGGACGGCCTTCCCTCCAAGCTTAAAAGTCTGATACGTGCCGCAGGCATAGCGGACTTGGATTTGGACGGTAAATTCGTAGCTGTCAAAATCCATTTCGGGGAGCACGGCAACGTCGCCCACCTCAGGCCGCAGTTCGCCAAGGCGGTTGTCGACGTAGTCAAGGAACTGGGTGGAAAGCCTTTCCTGACGGACTGCAACACGATGTATCCAGGTTCGAGAAAAAATGCTCTGGAACATCTGTACTGCGCCTGGGAAAACGGCTTCACTCCTCTCAGTTGCGGCTGTTCCATAATCATCGCCGACGGCCTCAAGGGTACCGATGAGGCCCTCGTGCCGGTAAAGGGCGGCGAATATATCAAGGAGGCGAAGATAGGCCGTGCCATTATGGACGCTGACGTATTCATCAGCCTGAATCACTTCAAGGGCCACGAGTTCGCATCCCTTGGCGGTGCCATAAAGAATACAGGTATGGGCTGCGGAAGCAGGGCTGGAAAGAAAGAGCAGCACAGCAGTGGGACTGCCATCATCGACGAGTCCCTGTGCCGTGGATGCCGCAAATGCCTTGCGCACTGCGCCAACGGAGGCTTGAAGTTTGACGAGGGCCGCGGTAAGATGACGGTTACGTCCAATTGCGTCGGATGCGGTCATTGCCTCGGGGCCTGCAACTTCGATGCGATAGGATTCGAGAATGATGTGGCGAACGAGATGCTGTCACGCCGCATGGCCGAATATGCGAAGGCTGTGGTTGACGGACGCCCCCAATTCCATATCAACCTGCTGTTGGACATTTCTCCGAACTGCGACTGCCACAGCGAGAACGACGTGCCTATCCTTCCCAATATCGGAATGCTTGCTTCAAAGGATATGCTTGCCATCGACCAGGCCTCCGTGGATCTCTGCCAGAAGGCGGAACCTATGCCCGGCAGCCAGCTGTACGACGCTGTCCATTCGGAGGATTTCCACGAGCAGGGCAATCCTTTCAACAACGTGCACCCTCTCTCAGACTGGAAATCCTGCTTCGATCAGGCCGAGAAGATAGGCCTTGGCTCCAGGGAATACGAACTGATCAACGTATTCACCGCGCATTAGGGCGGAGAAACTTTTGATTGAGAAATAGCGTACATGTCGCCTGCTGCGAATCTGACAACACCTCTATGCACAAAGAAACCGGCCAAATGACTTGACCGGTTTCCTTATGTGTCGCAAATTATGCGCTTACGCGAGCTTGTTGATATAAAGTGCCAGACCGCTCTTGAGGTTGGCTGCTTTGTTTTTGTGAATGACCCCGATTTTAGCCAGTTTGTCGATCATAGCGTAAACCTTGGGGGCGTCAGCCTCGGCTGTAGCTTTGTTTTCACTGTTGCGAAGAGCGCGGATGGCGTTCCTCGTTGTCTTTGCATAATACTTGTTATGCAATCTGCGCCTCTCGCTTTGGCGATTGCGCTTGTCTGCAGATGCGTGATTTGCCATTACTTTATTTTTTTATATTTTTCGTAGCGGGTAGGAGAGTCGGACTCCTCTTCCAAGAATGAAAATCTTGTGTACTAACCGATATACGAACCCGCCAAACACCTTTTCCCCAAAAATTGGGACGGCAAAGTTAATAATATTATTTAAAGTTACAAAATATTTTTCCACTCAAATGAGTACAGCAGAGATTCGACCTGACGCAGGTACAGACGCTTGTCGTATTTGGGGGCATAGACATAGGCCTCTATGCATATCAGATTGAGGCCGTCGGGGGTGTAGAAGCTGTGCGATACGAACGGACCGCCCATAAAATCCCCGTGAACGTCCCAGAACCCCCTGAGTTCGGCGAATTTCCTGCCGTGGTAGGAAGCATATTTGACTGTGGGCTCCAGCACGGTGGAAGTCGTCATATACGATCCGTCCCTCATTCCCGGCACCTCTGCCTTGAGCACCTCGTTCCTGCGGTCGACCAGAGCCTCCACGCCCAGTTCCTCAGTCTTCATCTGTGCGGGATATTTGTAGATGAATATGCCCTGCTGGACATAAGTGGTTTCGTAGGATATCCAGATGAAGTTTTCGCTTTTCTTCTTGAGGGAATAGCCGGAAGGGAACACCATTGTGCCGCCTACGAGTTCCTCGACATAGGGCGGAAGTTTCTTCTCCTGGAAAAGTCTGGTGTTCTCTATCACGCGGTCCCTTTCCATCTGCTCAAGGGCATTCATCAGCTTGCCTGAGTTGTCGTTTATGATTTTCACGCACTCGTCCACCGTAGAGGCGTTTATCGTTATGACTATCTGTGGCTGCGCCCATTTGTTGTATTTGTATACGACACCAGGCACATTCACACCCGCGTTGACGTTGAACAGAATGATGTTGCGGTGCAGCTGGAACATTTGAGTGAAGTTGTTGGGCGTCACGTTGACCAGCGTGTAGAGCGGCTCCTTCTGGGGAAGGAAGGGGCAGTCGGCGCAGAGCAGGTCGCGCAGCTGGGCCCCTGCAGGACCCTCCCAGTCCGATTTCTCTATGACTACCAGAACCTCTCCGGCCTTGCCGCTGATGTTGGGAAGCAGACTCTTCCTGCCGCCGTTGGCGCATCCTGCCATGACGATGAGGGCCAGCGCCGCCGTAAAAATGGAAATGAAACGTTTCATATTGTGTCGTTATCTTATCAATCGGGTTATGTCGTTGCCGAAGGCGAGGACCATAAGCATCATCAGGATTATCATCCCGACCGTTTGCGCAGCCATCAAAAATCGTTCCGAAGGCTTGTGTCCGGTAATCATTTCGAACAGCGTTATCACTATGTGCCCGCCGTCAAGCCCGGGAATGGGAATCAGGTTCATTATGCCCAGCATTATGCTCAGCAGGGCCAGTATGCTGAAGAATACGGTCCAGTCCCATATCGAAGGGAATACCTGGCCTATGGCGATGAAGCTCCCCACTGACTTGTATGCCCCGGTGGAGGGCGTGAACACCAGCTTCAGGTCCCTGAGGTAGCCGCCCATATTGTCGAAGGCCATCGATATGCCTTCCGGGATGGCTTCCACTACGGTGTATTCCCTGGTCCTTATGCCGGGTATTGCCGGATATATGCCCAGCAGCCCCGTGGAATCCACCTGAAGCGGCATTGCGAATGCGGAATCCCCGCGTTCCACAGTGGCGACGACAGGCATTCCGGCGAAGTCCTTGAGTATTTCCCTTGATTCGTGTACGTAACGGACAGGCCGTCCGCACAGAGCCGTTATGCGGTCGCCTTTCTTCAAGTCCGAGCCGGTGTTGGGGGAGCCAGGCAGAAGGGTATCCACGACGAAGGGTACGGCCAGCGAGAACATGTTTGCGTTGTTGAGTACTTCCCCTATCAGGGCGTGGTCCATATACAGCGTCACAGTATCCGAGCCTCTGAGCACTTTGGCGGACAGGGGACTGCGGCGGGCGAGATCGGACTGGAGCGTTGCGAAGTTCTCCGGGACATAATCGTCGAAGCTCAATATCCTGTCGCCCGTCCGGAAACCCATCTCCTCGGCCAGCGGACTTGCCAGTATCTCGCTTTCTTCGTTGGCTATGTAGGATTTGCCTCCGTAGGCCAGCAGGCCGATATATACGCCTATGGCCAGAATGAAATTGAACAGCACGCCTCCGGACATCACCAGCAGGCGCTGCCAGGCCGGGTGGGTGCGGAATTCGTAGTCCTTGGGCTCCTGGGCGAGCTGCTTGCGGTCCATGGACTCGTCCACCATGCCGCTTATCTTGCAATAGCCGCCAAGGGGCAGCCATCCTATGCCGTAGTCTGTGTCTGCATCCTTCAGACGAGGGAACAGACGGTTCAGCAGCTTGTTGTGCCTGGTGGAGAACAGCCTTGCTCCGCCTGCGTCGAAGAAGAGATAGAACTTGTCCACGCGTATGCGGAATATCTTCGCGAAGAAGTAATGCCCGAATTCGTGCACTATGATGAGTATGCTCAGTGCGAGCACCACCTGCAATATTTTCAGAAGTATGGTCATTTCAATATGGATAGGGCTCTGCCCTGCGCTTCTGCGTTTACGGCGAATATGTCGTCCAGAGTGGGATTGTCCTTGATCTGCATCGAGTTCATCGTTCCGCTTATCAGGTCTGCTATGCTGTAGAAACTGATTCTGCCTTCGAGGTATGCCTTGACCGCAACCTCATTGGCCGCGTTCATTATTGCGGGAGCGGTACCGCCCCTGCGTATGGCGTCGAAGGCTATGGCGAGGCAGGGGAATTTCTCTGTGTCGGGCGCCTGAAAATCCAGGGTGGAGATGGCGGCGAAATCCAGCTTCCTGTTGTTGAGCGGTATCCTGTGCGGATAGGATAGGGCGTATTGTATGGGTTCCCTCATATCGGGAGCGCCGAGCTGCGCTATCACTGCCCCGTCTTCGTATTCAACCATGCTGTGTACTATGGACTGGGGATGCACCACCACGTTGATGCGCTCCGGCTCCACGCCGAACAGCCATTTCGCTTCAATCACTTCAAGACCCTTGTTCATCATCGTGGCGCTGTCTATCGTGACCTTTGCGCCCATGTTCCAGTTGGGATGCTTAAGGGCGTCTGCCGCCGTGGCCGTGCTTATGCTGTCCCTTGTCCAGGTCCTGAAAGGTCCGCCCGAAGCGGTGAGGTGTATCCTGGCCACCTTGTCACCGTGGCTTCCCTGCAGGCATTGGAATATGGCGCTGTGCTCGGAATCCACGGGCAGTATGCTGCCGTGGCCGCTCTTGACCAGCGCGTCCACTACGGCACCGGCTGCAACGAGCGTCTCCTTGTTCGCAAGGGCTATGGTCTTGCCGGCCTGAAGCGCTGCAACCACCGAGCGCAGACCGCTGAATCCGACCATTGCGCCCACGACCACGTCGATGTCCTTTTCCACGACAAGCCCGCATATGGCATCCATTCCGGCGTGCACGTTTATTCCCGTGCCGGACAGCTTCCGCTTCAGCTCCGCGTATCTGCTTTCGTCACATATCACTACGTCACGGGCTCCGAATTCAACGGCCTGTGCGGCAAGCAGCTCCACGTTCCTGTTCGCGGTAAGGACATCAGCCTTGAACCTGTCGGGGTAGCGCGACACGACGTCCAAAGTCTGCGTGCCTATCGATCCCGTGCTGCCCAGTATGGCTATGTGCTTGATGCTGGCTTCCATACGTCAGAAGTTTATGAATGCCGACGGGTCCAGCGGAGTGCCGTCCTGCCACAACTCGAAATGAAGATGGGTGTCGGTATGGTTGATGTCCGCCCCGGCCCCGAGTATGGCGATCGAAGTGCCGGCGCTGACTTTGTCCGATGTCTTCTTCAGCAGTTTCTGGTTGTGTCTGTAGACTGAGATGATGCCGTTCTGATGCTGTATCACTATGCTCCAGTTGTAGGCTTCGTTCCAGTCAGTGTATATCACGCTGCCGTCAAGAACCGATTTTATGGTGCTTCCTTCCGGAGCGGTGATGTCGATGTAGGGGTGCTGGGCTATTTCGAACCTGTGCGAAACCGTGCCGGAAACCGGTTTGAAGAAATGCAGGCCTTCTATGCTGAAGGTCCTGTTCCTGCCCGACAGTTCGAACTTCTCCTCCTCCGTGACGAATTCCCTGAGCGTGGAATCGGCTGCAGCGCCCGCCGCCCTGCGCAGGGAGTCATTCCCGTATTCCATGCCGGCCTTGCGTATGAGACTGTCAATTTGTATGGGCTTTTCGCCGGCAACGACGCGGCGGAGGTTCTCCGAGTACAGTTCCCAGCGGTACAGACTGCGTTCCAGGGAGTCCAGCTTCATATCCTTTATGGCCTGCTCCTTCCTTACCGCCGCGGTAGGGTAGCCGGGCACGAGGTTGTGCAGCGGGGTGAATGCCGTGATGAGGAACCCCAGGCCCGTGATGACGAGCAGCGCAATGGCCACGGCGATGCCCGTCTGCGCCTTGGTGGGCTCCCAATGTATTTTCAATTTGCTTGACTTGGACATAATTATTTGTAACTTTGTAACCGTATGGACAGAATAATCGGTATAGATTACGGCAGGAAACGTACAGGGCTGGCTGCGAGTGATCCGCTCTGTATTTTCGCTTCACCGCTGGATACGGTTCCTACTGCAAAGATAATAGATTATCTCAAAACTTACTCTGAAAAAGAGACGATTATCCGCTTCGTCGTTGGCATGCCGGTCAATATGAACGGCGCCCCTTCGGAAGCCGCTTCGGATGCGAAGGCGTTCATACCTCAGCTCGAAAAGGCCTTCCCCGGTGTCCCTGTCGAGCTGGAAGACGAGAGATTTACCTCCGTGCTGGCCCACAGAGCCATGATAGACGGCGGAATGAAGGCTTCCCGCAGACGCGACAAGACGGAGGTGGACAGAATCAGCGCATCGATAATATTACAGACTTATTTGGACAGAAAGAAATGATAAAACCGATTTACCTCTTCGGCTCCGGAGTCCTCAGGGAGCCCGCTGCCGAAATAGACATAAATGACAGGGAGGCCGTAGCCGCTCTGATTACCGACCTCAAGGATACTCTGGCCAAGGCGGATGGATGCGGACTTGCGGCACCCCAGATAGGTGTGCCTCTGCGTGTCCTTATCGTCACCGGTGACGGCCTGGAGGATGCATATCCCTATCTCAAGGGCTTCAAACGTACTATGATCAATCCCGAGATTGTGGATGAGTCGCACGAAAAGAGCACTTTCAGCGAGGGCTGCCTCAGCGTTCCCGGCGTGTATGCGGACGTCACCAGACCGTCGGCCATCACCGTGCGGTATTACGACGAAGACCTCAAGCAGGTCGAGGAGAGGCTTGACAAGTTCGCCTGCCGTATGGTCCAGCACGAGATGGACCACCTCGATGGCATAATCTTTGTCGACAAAGTCGCGCCCATTAGGAAGAAAATGATTGCGAAAAAACTGCAGAACATTTCCAGGGGCAAAGTGTCAACTTCTTATAAAACAAAGTAATATGGGAGCATTTCATGCTTATGACATAAGAGGCGTCTACAATGTGGACTTCGATGCGTCCACCGCTTACAAGGTGGGATATTTCATTCCCAGCCTGCTCGGCGCGGACAAGGTCCTGGTCGGCAGGGATTGCAGACAGTCTTCCGAAGAGATACACGACAGCCTTGTCAGGGGCATAACAGATGCCGGCGCCGATGCCGTGGATCTGGGCCTGTGTTCTACGCCTATGGTGTATTTCGCCACGGCGAACTACGGATTCAAGGCTTCGGTGCAGATTACGGCCTCGCACAATCCGGCTGAATACAACGGGATGAAGGTGAGCCGCGAAAACGCCCTTCCAGTAGGCCTGGACAGCGGCCTGGGACAGATTCAGCAGTGGATTGAGGAAGGACGCCCCATCGTTCCTTCATCCAGGAAGGGACAGGTCGTAAAGAAGGGCATAATGGCCGATTACCTCAAGTTCATGGAGCCTTACAAGGCTGACCTTTCCAATATAAAGGTGGCTTTCGACCTCAGCAACGGTATGTCCTGCCTTTTCGCGAGGAAGGTGTACGGTGACGCGCATTCGTACATCTACGACACTATGGACGGACGTTTCCCCAATCACGATCCCAATCCCCTGAAACCTGAGAACGTCGAGGCTCTCAAGTCTCTGGTCAGGAGCACTTCCGCCGATGCCGGCGTGATATATGACGGCGATGCCGACCGCGTGATGTTCGTGGATGAGAAGGGGACTTTCGTGGCTCCGGATCTGGTGATAGCCCTTATGTCCCGCTATTTCATAGGGGAGAGGGGAGCCGTGGCTCCGCGCGTACTGCAGGAGATTCGCTCGTCCAAGGCTGTCGCCGAATATCTTCAGCCTCTGGGATGCGACGTGAGGACCTGGCGTGTGGGAAGGGCTTTCGCCGCACCCCGCCTGCGTGAGATCGATGGACTGTGGGGAGGAGAACTTGCGGGACACTACTATTTCAAGGACTTTTTCTATTCCGACAGCGGGCTGCTTGCCTCATTGATAGTGCTGCGCATAGTTTCGGCTATCAAGAAGGATGGTAGGACATTCAGCGACGCGATTGCCGATATCGCGCGCTACAGCAGCAGCGGCGAGATAAACTTCAGGGTTGAGGACAAGCAGGGCGCTATGAAGCGTGTCTGCGAGCATTTCGAGTCATTGGAAAAGCCTCTTGTCAAGATGGATTTTGATGGCTTCAGGTTGGAGTTCCCGCAGTGGTGGTTCAATATAAGGCCTTCCAATACGGAGCCTTATCTCCGCTTTATCTGTGAAGCTCCGTCCGAGGGATTGCTCGAAGACAAGATAGCAGTCGTTCAGAAGATTATCGAAAAGGAATTCGGGGGGACAAGGGCATGACGGGACTTTTTATGACGCTTCTTCTGCTTCCGCTTCAGGTGGCGGCAGTTCCGGACAGCACTGTGGCTGCCGAGGCGGTTCAGGACAGCACTGCGGTCAGGAACGATACCCTGTTGACGGAAGACGGGCTTCCTGACAGCGTGATTGTGCTTGGGCACAGGGTGCCTGTATATGCAATCAGGCCGATGGCCAGCGAAAAGGTTTCCGCTTCGAATGTCATAGACACTCTGCCTACTTCTGTACCGGGAGTGAAGGTTCTTCTTTACAACGACAACACCTGGCGCTACTCCAAAACGGACGAATACATCGCTGACAATGCTGTGTTCGCGGATAACTGGGATTCCGAGAATTTCAATGCCTACAGATCTCCGGTGGATTCCCTTCCCGAGACGTGGTCCGTATGGCTTGTGGATTCACTTGGCAGCTATCATATGCCGCAGATAGGACGTGTGACCAGCAAGTGGGGTTATCGCCACGGCCGCCGTCATCAAGGTATAGACATATCATTGCCCAACGGCACTCCCTTGTTTGCCGTGTTCGACGGCAAGGTGAGAATATCCAAATCGGTGAAGGGCGGATATGGAAATCTGGTAGTTATCAGGCATAACAACGGGCTCGAGACCTTCTATGGGCATATGTCCCGTCGCAATGTGAAGCCGGGTGATATCGTCCATGCAGGTGATACCATAGGATTCAGCGGCAATACGGGACGCAGTACCGGTCCCCATCTCCATTTCGAGACCCGATATCAGGGCCTGACTTTCGACCCCCAGAGGATAATCAATTTTGAGAACGGCGACCTCCGTCAGCGTATGATGGTGCTGAAACGCCGCTATTTCGACGCTTCCAGCTGCTATGACCAGGATTTCGACGAGGAATTCCTGCTTGTCGAGGATGATGCCAGAGCCCTTGAGGAGAAAAAGAAGAAAGATGCCGAAGAAGCCCGCAAGGCTATGGTTTACCACAAAGTCCGCAGCGGCGAGAACCTCGGCCTCATCGCCCGCAAATACCATACTACGGTAAACAGCATCTGCCGCCTCAACGGCATAAAATCCACCACAATACTCAGGATAGGCCGCACTCTCCGTGTCCGTTAGGCGGATTCCGAAAATTTGTATATCTTTGCACCGGAATTGAGATATGGTGTAATGGTAGCACTACAGATTTTGGTTCTGCCAGTTCAGGTTCGAGTCCTGATATCTCAACCAAGAAAAAATCCCCTTTGAGGCACTCTCGAAGGGGATTTTTAGTATAAAAAGCGCCAAGGAGAAAAATTTGAAAATCGGCCCGAAAATGCTAATTTTGCTACAAATGTCAGCAGGTTGGCGAAATCGACTATAAAGCAATGAATTATACAACAAGTAATATGCGCAGTATTCTCTTCATATGCCACGGCAACATCTGCCGCTCTCCGATGGCCGAGTTCATCCTGAAAGCCCTTGTGAGAGCAAAGGGCCTGGACGGTATGTACTACATCGAGAGTGCGGCAGTATCGACAGAGGAAATCGGCAATCCCATATATCCGCCGGCAAAGCGCTGTCTGAACAATCACGGAGTAGTATTTGATGACGGGAAGCGGGCAAGGCAGGTCACGCCGGAAGACTATGACCGCTTTGACCGGATTATCTGTATGGACTCCAGCAATCTGCGCTGGCTGCGCCGCATCATTCCCGATGACCCGCAGAAGAAGGTGCATCTGCTGATGTCATACACCGGGAGGGGGCGCGACGTGGCGGACCCGTGGTACACCGGTGATTTCGAAACGGCCTTTCAGGATATCCTCGAAGGCTGCGAAGCAATGTTGAGATTACCGCTATGAGACTTGTAATACAAAGAGTTAAAGAAGCGTCTGTCACCATTGAAGGCAAGACCGTATCTGCCATCGGAAAGGGTCTGTTTATCCTTGTGGGTGTGGAGAACGGTGATACGGAGGCTGATATGGAATGGCTGGCTGCAAAGGCTGCCGGGCTTCGCATCTTCAATGATGGGGATGGCGTGATGAACCGCAGCGTAGTGGATATCGACGGGCAACTGCTCGCCGTATCACAGTTCACCCTTACGGCATCCACAAAGAAGGGCAACCGTCCGTCCTACATCCGGGCGGCGGGGCACGACTTGGCTGTTCCTCTGTATGACAAGTTCTGCGTTCGGCTTTCCGAAATCGCAGGCAGGTCGGTGCAGAAGGGAGTTTTTGGCGCAGATATGCAATGCGCCCTCGTCAATGACGGCCCGGTCACAATCATAATAGATTCAAGAATAAAGGAATGAAGTTCATACGGATTAGGTATGGGATTGACGTTCTTTTTATTCAATTTCAGCGTATTATTTATATCTTTTGACTTATTTCTTGATTGCAACTGGACAAAAAAATATTAATTTTACAACGATTTAATACAATCATTAACCAATAAAACTTATGAATTTCATTAAAAAAACTGTTCTGGTAATCGCGGCTCTCTGCACAGCGGTCTTCGTTGCCGATGCGCAGGCAGTCAAGGTTACCGGCAAGGTATTGGACGCATCGTCCAATCCTGTCCTTGGAGCGGGTGTCAAACAGGTAGGTACTACCAATGGTGTGGTTACCGACTTTAACGGCGCTTTCTCCATCTCTGTCCCTGCTGGAGCTCTTCTTGAAGTTTCAGCGTTAGGCTATGAGACTCAAACCGTCACCGTTGTCGACGGCCGGAAAGACTATGTGGTGGTTCTTTCTGAAGAAGCTCTCGAACTGGATGACGTGGTGGTTGTGGGTTATGGTACCCAGAGGAAAAAACTCATTACCGGTTCCACAGTCAGTGTCTCTTCTGAAAAGATTGCAGGTGTGAATGCTGTCGATGCTCTTGGAGCACTCCAGAGTCAGGCTGCCGGTGTCAACATCACTTCCAACTCCGGTCAGCCCGGTGAGAGCTACAAAGTTACTATCCGTGGTATGGGCACCATCGGTGACGCCAACCCGCTTTATGTAATAGATGGTGTTCCTGGCGGTTCCATTACGGATCTCTCTCCCAACGACATCGAGAGCATCGACGTCCTGAAGGATGCTGCATCAAGCGCCATCTACGGTGCGCGTGCATCCAACGGCGTCATCCTCGTTACCACCAAACAGGGTAAGGAAGGCAAGGTCAACGTCTCATTTGACGGCTATGTGGGTTTCCAGAATCCCAACACCAACGGCGTTACTCCTCTGAATGCAAAGCAGTATATGGAGATCAACACCAGGGCTTATGAGATTCAAGGCACTACTCCGTACGACTTTGCATCTCTTATCCCCACCCAATACAAGCAGATTATGGATGGCACTTGGAACGGCACCAACTGGCTTGAGGAAACAACCAAACACAATGCCCTCATCACCAACCAGACCG
>JAKSKP010000016.1 GCA_024401635.1 Bacteroidales bacterium | reverse complement strand
CGAGATCGTGTGCGGATCTTCTCAAGTATATGCAGCGGGTGGGCACGGGACTCGAAACCAATTCTCTTGTAATCTTCCCAAGTCGGTGTCCAATCCGGGCGGAATATCTTCGCGCGAGGATCGCCGGTAGGAAAGAATCGCTGTATGGCATTGGACACGGAGCACTGGATGCCAGTGTTCGGCAAAGTGAAAGGTGTGGACTCCATAAAGGTGTTGGGTGCCTGGGAACTCGGGACTCCGACAATCGTGGCACCCATCTTCCAGATGCTGTTTCTCGGGAAAAATGCACGTCCTGAGATTGCGGAAAACATTGCAAGGGAATGTCTGGGTTCAGTCGAACAGGGCTATGGCCTAAGCTCGGAACAGGCCGAGCTGCTTTTCCGTCAGATGTGGCCTGTTGCCTGCGGCATAGCGGCGCTGTGTGTCAGACATCCGGAAGACTTTTCGGAAGAGGAGGTAAGCAAAACTCTCAGCTATCATTTCTCCGGCATAATGTCCATAATCAAATCCGGTGAAGAAGTTGAAAACGTTCGCCCCCATAAAAGATAATCTATGCAGCTCTGATCATTGTTCCCTATACTCTTGATGTAATCCATATTGCAAACGGCAGTGCCACCGCTTCAGGAGACATAAACCATAATCAAACGTCCCTTGAAGCGGTGGCACTGCCGTTGTCAATCAATTAGATATTCTCCTTGTGAATCTCGAAATAGGCTTTTGGATGTGCGCAAACGGGGCAGACCTCGGGAGCTTTGGTGCCCACCACGATGTGGCCGCAGTTGCGGCATTCCCATACCTTGACTTCTGATTTCTCGAAGACCTGAGCTGTTTCCACGTTCTTCAGCAGGGCGCGGTAACGCTCCTCGTGGCGTTTCTCGATAGCGGCAACCCCGCGGAAACGGGCTGCAAGCTCTGTGAATCCCTCAGCTTCGGCAGTCTTTGCAAAGCCCTCGTACATATCGGTCCATTCAAAGTTCTCGCCTGCAGCGGCGGCTGCAAGGTTCTCGGCAGTAGTGCCTATGCCACCAAGCTCCTTGAACCAGAGTTTGGCATGCTCCTTCTCGTTTTCAGCCGTCTCAAGGAAGAGGGCAGCTATCTGCTCGTAACCCTCTTTCTTTGCCTTTGATGCGAAATAGGTGTACTTGTTGCGGGCCTGCGACTCGCCTGCGAATGCAGCTTCCAGATTTTTTTCGGTCTGGGTACCGGCGTATTTGTTTGCCATGATATTATGAAATTAAATTAACGTTCTTCTGCAAATATACTAAAAATAAAGCAAGCAGTCAAATGGAATAATTCAAAATTAGCCGAAAATCAGTCCTGCGGGAACGTCACGTAGCTGAAGAACTCGCGGACCTGCGCCATAGTGGAGAGGCGCGCTATATAGCAGAAATCGCACAATGCCTGCGACAATGCCTCAGGAACGGGGCAGGCCATTGAGACAGAGTCGGCATAACGTGACATAATGTCCTCGTGGGAATGCTTGTAGAGCTTGTTCCTGCGGCGGCTGGCATAGGCGCAGATGAACTGTTCCCCCTGCTGCTTGCGGCACTCGTCGAAGGTAACCATATCTGCCCATATCTTGTAGACGTCCGTACTGTGGGCGAAATTCATCATATCGGGAGTATAGCCGCCGGCAGGGCGCATATTCACCTCCAGTCCGACATAATCCCCCTTCTTCCCCAGGCCTTCCCTGTCCCTGTCCAGCTTGAAGAACTCCAGATGCACGAAACGGGACTTTATGCCGAAAGCCTTCACCGTACGGCGCCCTATTTCGCTCAAAGCGCGCGGAACAGCCTTATCCACATAATAGCAGGCCTCCAGATTATCGTGCACGATGTCCATTATGGGAGTGGGATAGACTCCCATGGACTCGAAAACAGGTTCGGACTTGGAATTGTAAACGGCATCATAGGACGTAAGAAGGCCGGTGATGAACTCTTCGACCACAAAGGCGCCATAATTGGAGGGATGTGAGGCGAAGAACTCCTCCAGCTGCGCATCGGACTCTATCTTGAAAGTGCCGTCCGCACCCACCCCGTTGTCCGGTTTGGCGATAACGGGATACCCCGTAAGTTTCGCGAATGCCTTCACCTTGGCAAAGCCCTCGGACGCCTTTATCTGCCTGGCGGTGGGTATGTTACCGAGAGCATAATATTTCTTCATCAGAGATTTCTCCTTTATCGAAGATATCCTGTCCATGCCTATCCCGGTGGTAATGTTGAAGTCCGTGCGTATCCTGGCATTCTGCTCCAGCCAGTACTCATTGTTGGACTCTATCCAGTCAATCTTCCCATACTTGAAAGAGAAATATGCCACTGCCCTGAAGACCTCGTCGTAATTCTCGAGATCGTTCACCCTGTAATATTCGGTCAATGAGCCCCTGAGCTCATCCGACAACTGCTCATAGGGCGCATCGGCAATGCCGAAGACATTCGCTCCGTTCTGTTTGAGATGGTAACAGAAATGACTGTATGTCTGAGGAAAATGTGGAGATAGAAAAACTACGTTCATTGGATTCGATTTGTACATTAAACCATTCTTGATTGTATATGCCTCGCCTCTAAGCGTTTCATGACCGTTCTCCGAGATTATGTAGCATCCGTCACGGAACGTTATGAAGGCATTTCCGCCAAAACTGTCCGGAAATATCACGTCCTCGAAAAGACGCCGGCCGTCCAGCACCATATACCGCACGTCTTCAAGATGAGGCACGATATTGACTGAAGTCAGGCCAAGGCCCTTCATATGCCTCCTGTATGCAGGGTCGACACTCTCCCCGGGCAGTTCCGGATGGGAATAGACATCGCCGGCACAATTCATGGCACCCGCGCTGCAGGCCAGCACGACACCTTTGTATGATTTCAGAAGGGATGCAAGCCCTATTTCATTGAAAAATGCGTTTTGTGTCGGCACATGGCCGCCGCAGAGGACCGTAAAATCCGCATATTGCAGCAGTTCGGACGCGCGAAAGGCATTGTTTCTTGCCAGCATCACCGCCTCCGACGGGACAATACCCGACCTGCGAAGGCATTCCAGCATAGAGGAATACACGCTGACATTATAGGAATCATCATCGGGAGCGGCACTTACCATAAGCACGAAGGGGTTAGACGGCAGCCTTCGGGTTATCTCCCAGAGCAGGCCGTTCTCTTCTGTAATATGGTCTTCGCCCTTCTTGCAGGGACTTCCGGTAATGAATAGAGTCATACAGGTATTCGAGCCTGCAAATTTAGCAATTAATTCCTTATATTTGCCGTATTAGGACTTTGTGATATGACAAGTATAAGACTGACCACTGAAGTAAAACCGGAGAGGACGGGCGTGAACATTTCGCTGAAAGACAGAATAATGCTGCTGGGAAGCTGTTTCGCAGACGGGATAGGCGGTAAAATGGCCGGATGCGGTTTTGACGTATGCATCAACCCCTTTGGAACCCTGTACAACCCGGCATCGGTTCAGACAGCAATAGGAAGACTGGACACAGCTACACCGTACACGGAGGAAGACTGTGTGGAAATGGGGGCCGGAGCCGGAAGGATATGCAGCTTCGAGCATCACACATCCTTTTCCGCCAGTGACGCTGCGTCATTCCTGGAAAAGGCCAACGGCAGCCTGGAGAAGGCAAGCGCCTTCTGGAAATCCTCCAACAAGGTCATAATAACGCTTGGCACTGCATTCGTGTGGGAGCACCGGGATTTCGGCATAGTCAGCAACTGCCTGAAGCGCAACGCAGCGGAGTTCTCGCATCATATGCTGGATGCGGGGCAATGCGCCGGCATCATAAAGTCCATTATCTGCAACCACCCGGACAAGGAATTCATATTCACCGTCAGTCCCATAAGGCATCTGTCCCAGGGCACGCACGAAAACACCTTATCCAAGGCCACGCTGCATCTGGGGCTGGATTCCGCATTGCACGATGCCGCCGGCAAGGGCCTCAACGCAACATATTTCCCAGCCTGGGAAATAATGAATGACGAATTGAGGGATTACCGTTTCTATGCCGCAGACCTGGTTCATCCGTCTGAGACAGCCGTCGACATCATCTGGGAACGGTTCAGAAACAGTGCCGCCCTGCCCGAGGAGTTTCACGCAATGGAAATCAACGCGAAAACCTGCAGGGACAGGGCGCACAGAAAAATGCTGGAGGACTGAAACCGCCTATTTGCCTATCTGTCCGAAAAGTCCGGAAAGAATGGAAGCCGCCTTGTCAGTTGAAGCTGATGAGCCGGAAGTTGAAGTCTTGGATGAAGACGTGAGCTTTGACAAAAGGCCTGAGCTTGCAGTCTTTGCGGCAGAACCTGCAATTGATGAAAGGTCCACGTTTGCAAGATTGGTCAGCGCTCCCAGAACGTTGGTCGAGTTGCCGCTGTTGACCAGATTGTTGGAACCTGAGATAAGTCCTGAAAGGAAGGACGAAGTGTCCGTAGTCTTGGTCGCACCTTTGAGTCCGCTTACGCTCGATGCCAGCTGCACCAGATTTGAAAGGTTGGTCTGATTGGAGAAATCCAGCTTGCCGTCGGCCTTGAACTGGGTATAGAGGCCGAGGAGAGCCTTGCCGGCAGTTCTTCCGTTCTCAGATGTCAGGGCTGAAACCACATTTGCCACTTTTGACAGTTTGGACTGTGCCTGGCTTGTCTGGGCGGGAGCAATCAGCAGCATTGCCACTGCCATTGCAACGATAGTCTTGAATGCTTTCATATTTTCTATTTCTTGAAGTTGATTCCTGACAGCAAAGATAAGATTTTTTCCGACATTATATCACGATATCCTCCGATTCACTTTCAGGCCAGGGTTCAAATCGGAGCCGGATGACGCTTGCGGCGTAATCCACTTCCAGTTCCACATCTCCAAGGTCCTCGGCCGTCCAGTCATAGCCGCTCTCCTCAATGTAGTTCCCGAGGGCGAACACGCGGGTCCTGCCGTCACCCCGTCCTATTCCCATATTCAGACCGGCGTCCTTCTGCCTGGGTATGCAGAACACGAAACGCCCTTCCCCGTCAATCTGAGGCGCACAAGAAAAGTCTCCGTCCAGAAAGTCTCCGCGCGATGAGTATCCGCACACACCGCCGTCTATTTTCACAGAATAGCCGCCCGATACTGCCTCACGGAAAGTCACATACACCCTGCAATGATTCTTATGAAGGGTTATGTGCCGGTGCGCAGTCTCCCCGGACGTTTCGCAGAAAGACCTGAAATCATACACCTCAGGACACTGGCAGCCCGAGGGTATGTTCAATGACCCGTCAGCGGACTCCTGCGCCGACTCGCTGTCCATGACAGTTATGAAGACGCCGGACCGTGACGTGACCGGGACCGTTATGCCTTCCGGATACAGGGATGAGGGCAGGCCGGCAACGAAGCCGAAACCTTCACCCTTTATCCAAATCCTCACGGAATCAGCCACCTGGCTCACACTTTCATCAAACTCCAGGTGAAGAAGACAGGGGCAGCTGTCCCTGTCTTCGAGCACCGTGCAGGAGCAAATGACTGACAGCGCTATGAGTTTGAGCCTAAAAGACATAACTTATCGCTACTATGAAGTCGCTTGGCATAATGAACGCCTTCTGTCCCTCTTCCAGCTTACGTCCGCAGGTAGGACAGGCATAGACGGTATACTGCTTGAATCCACCCCACACTCCGAGCCCCAGTTCGACGTTGAAGTGCTCACTTATCATATGGGAATATCCGGCAGTGACACCGCCTCCGTACCTCTGTCCCTCTTCAGTCCGGGCCGACACGAAGCCTCCAATATTGTATTCCTGCCATTGCAGGCGGCCCGACACCCACCAGCCGGAATAGATGTGCCAGGGCCACCATCTCGCCACGGCGGCAAGACTGCGCTGACGCAGTTGGAACTGCCTCTGTCCTTCCGACATCGAGTAGGAGAATGGATTGTACTTGCCTGACATTCCCACGCTCCAATGCTGCGACACGGCATAATTCACTTCCCCGTTCAGCGTACCCAGGCACATCAGGCCCAGGGTATTGGCGCTGATCTGGAGCTTCTGCGCGGACAATGCCGCAGGGCACAGGAAGCAGAAAAGGAGGGCGGAAAGCAGGCGCGCTCCCAAGCCCGGACGCCTCCTATTCATAACGGTTGAATATCTGGTTTATGGAGTTCTTCTTGGATGGGAAAGTCTCCACAAGCAAGTCTCTCAACTCCGCTGAAGATTTGACTCCGGATGCAATCGCCTCGAATATCTCGGAGGTCTTTATCCCGCGGTCCTCCACGCTGGAGAGTATCTGAGGATGGAACCAATACTGGCTGCCGTAGGAAGGGTTGGCACCGCCATACCTGTCCTTGTGCATCTTGCTCTGCATATAGTACGCCCACATCTCACCCACGGCGCAGCGGCCGGCCCCGTCCAGGCTTCCGTCCCCGTAGGTATCCTGTCCCTGCAGGGCGCATTTGGCGATGTACAGTATATATTCGTTCCAGAAACCGCAGCCCACACTTCCGAAATGGCAGGCGTGCGCCATCTCGTGGTTGACCAGGTCGGCTATCTCCTTGTAGGTATCGCAGTTCTGTGTCCCCAACGTTATGTCAGGACCGAACATCCTGACCACCCAGGAGAGCACCTGAAAGAATATCACCTCATATTCGCCTCCCAGGACGGTACCGTGATGAAGCATCACTGCGCTGCTTGCATCCAGGTTGTCGAACATCCAGAAACACAGGTCGGAAGGCGGTTCGGAAATATTGAGATCTCCCTCACCGCAGCGTATGTAGAAATCCCTGGCCGCATTGTTCACCACACAGCGCCGGAAAAGTTTCCGGTCCGAAGCGGCATCGACGCACAGGTCGACACCGGAAGGGGAATGTTTGCCAAGGGTGGACACGGAAGCGGGGAACAATATGGAATTGACACCTATGCTGAAGCCTTTCTCGTTCTTGAACACCAACCTATACCTCGGATTTGCAGAAAAAGACTTCGGGATCCTGTAAAAACCTTTCTCGTCGGTATAGGTTGATGAGAACTTGACAAACACATTGCAGGTCACGCGCACGCCGGCAACTCCGACAGGCTGTCCCCCGTTGGCCGAGGGGTCCTTGATTGTGACGTAACCCTCAGGCTGCTGGCCGCCGCCCTTGGTTGCAGGAACCAGGAGTTCCGCATTGCCTGTAAGGCGGAAGGCCTCGGCCTCGACCGCATTCCAGTCGACTGACGATGCCTTGGAAGAGGATGAAGCAGACGCTATGTAGCAGGATTCCAGAATCTCATACCTTATTTCAGGTGGAAAACGGAAATCAACCGGCACCACCGCATACTGCCAGGTAATCTTCTGCTCGTCCACGGAAGGGTCGTGATAGTAGTCGCCCTCCCGCAGGATTTCATAATCAACCGGATGGTCGACCAATGTGAGGCCCATATTCCGCAGGGTGGTCAGCTGGTCGTCGTCATCGGGCAGAAAGCGGACATAATAGTCCGTTGTGGATATGTCGTCGCGGGATTTTGTAGGATAAAGGGCGACATATGCGCTCTTGACGTTCTCAAGGGCGTACGGGTTGTCCAGCCTGTCTCCAAGCACGATGGCATCGTGATAAAGTACATCGTCCCCCTCTGTGAAGGCCGGGGAATCAGGAGCCTGCGACGATTTTGCGCAGGAAAGCGGCAGAGCGGTGAGCAATGCGGCCGGCAGTAAAAAATGAAAGAAGTTTTTCATAGTTCTTATTTTTGCGCAAAAATATCATCAGTTATCCGTGTTATGAAAAATGAAACGTTTATCTGAAAAAAGCGGCGTTAAGCGCCGCTGCATCAAGGGTACATACAAGCAAAAACGGCCGGAAACCGCTGCATCCGACCGCTTTTGACTTATATCATGCAGCTGGCACACAACCAGTTGCACCGAATATCCGTGTTAAAATCCGCTAGAAGAAAGCAACTGTCTCTTCCTCTATCGCGGAGAGAAGATTATTGGCCATACGGCTGACCCCGAAGCGGAAGTGCTCCTTGTCCAGCCACTCTTTGCCAAGAACAGTGGAAACAATTGAATAATAGCATATTGCGTCATCCGCAGTGGCTATGCCGCCTGCCGGTTTGAAGCCCACCATCCTGCCCGTTTTCTCATAGTAAAGGGCTATGCACTGGCACATGATATAAGCCGCAACCGGTGTTGCGTTCACACTGACCTTGCCGGTGCTGGTCTTGATGAAATCGGCCCCGGCTTCCATCGCCAGGAACGATGCCTCGGCTATCTTCGCCGGCTCGGAAAGTATTCCTGTCTCCAATATGACTTTCATTATGATACGGCGTCCGCCTCCCGCCCTGTCTATCTCATCGCGCATAGCCTTGAGGTCGTCGAATGTCTTCCCGAGGTCTCCGTCCATAAAACTTGCAAGCGGAAGCACCACGTCTATCTCATCGGCTCCGGCCTGCGCAGCCATCCTGCATTCCAGCAGTTTCACCTCAAGGAAACTCTGGGTTGTGGGGAAGCAGGATGAGACTGACGTCACGTGAAGTTCCGGGCACAGCCTTTCACGTGCAACCTGTGCGGCGAAATTGGGATATACGCATATGGACGCCGGCAACGGATAATCAGGATATGCTTCGCGGTAGGCTGCCACCTTGGCGGTGAACCTGCTGACAGATGAGGGCGTGTCATCATTCTTCAATGTGGTCAGGTCCATCATCGAGAAGCATTTCAGGAGCACCTCTTTGCTCTTGATGGAGGAAATGTTCCTGGAGATGGCTTCCAGGGACCTTTCTATCTCCGCAATATTGACGGAATATCCGTATTTTTCAGAATAGCTCATATATGTGTGGTTATTAGTTTATCTGTATGTCAAAGCCTTCGTCAAGCAGCGGACGGAGCAGCCTCCTTATGGCTGCGGAGTCCATTTTACCAAGCCCTTCACTTGGCGCAGGCCTGTCGAGGGTATAGGCCATTATGCGTCGGGGATGCAGACGGCGCACTATGTCAAGCCAGGCTTCAAGGGCCTCTCTGTCGGCACCGTAATCAAGTTCCGCTCCGGTCAGGAACATAGTCTGCATTATGAAATCCCCTTCCATCTTCTCCAGATTGCGGACAATCTCCTCCACCGTCACGTTGACGTTGGGTCTGTTGACGGCACGCATAAAGGCCGTCGTGGGGGCATCCAGCTTCAATATGGGAAGGTCCGCCTTCCTGAGTGAAGAAAGCACCCCTGGTCTGTCGAGCGTAAGCGCATTGGAAAGCACAGCTATCGAAGCATCGGGACAATAACGGTCACGAAGTTCAAGCGTGGCATCCATAATCTGCGGAAAATCCGGATTCAGCGTAGGCTCGCCGTGGCCTGCGAAGGTTATGGTATCTATCCTCTCCCCTTTCTGCATGAAGGAGGCAAGGCTCTTTTCCATCGCAGAGGTCACCGTAGCGGCATCCGGCATCTTTTCGGAGGTTCTTCCATCCCTGTTCCATCCGCACTCGCAGTATATGCAGTCGAAATTGCACAACTTGCCGCCTTGCGGCAGCAAATTGACACCGAGGGACACGCCAAGCCGTCTGGAATGGACGGGGCCATATATTATGTCATTGAACCTCAACATGCACCGTATCGCGCCAAACCACCATCTCCGGCCCGAAATAGGCCGTATCCAAACCTTTCTGGAAATCAAACAGGGAAATGCTGTCAAGGAAGGTAAGAGTGTCGAGCAGCAGTATCCTGTTGGGAGAGTACCTCCCGGTGCCGGCCCTCGCTTCCATAATCGCGTCAAGTCTGGCCTTCTCCTTCACCAGGACCTTCTTCTCGCTTTCCAGCAGGCCGACCGATTTCTTGAGCATCTTGGTATAGCGCCTCGCGTCCTTTATGTATTTCTCCTGACTTTTGTGGAAGTCCTCCACCGTATAGCCGTATTCGGCAAGCACGGCTTCATATACGAGAGTGGTGTCCGCGATGCGCCTGTTTTCCCAGTTTGAGCCTATGCGCTGGTCAAGCAGAGCCATATCCGCATATATGTGCGTCATATCCCTGCGCGGTATGGGAGCACCGCTCCTGTGGCAGGAGACGGCCGCGAAAAGCATTGCTGCCGGAAACAGATATGACAGGAAACGTCCCAATGCCGCAATTTAACGTATGACAGCCCCGAAATCTTTCTGGAACACTGTCAGAATATTGTTCATTATCCTCTCTGTGTCAGCATCGGTGAGGGTCTTCTCAAGATCCTGGAGCACAAAGCTTATGGCATACTGCTTCTTGCCTGCGGGAATCTTGTCGCCGCGGTACACGTCGAACAGGCCTACTGACTTCACAAGCTTCTTTCCGGCCTTTATGGCTGCCTTGCGCATATCCGCATAACTTACACTCTCGTCCAGCAGAAGTGCGAGGTCGCGGCGCACCTCCGGATATTTGGGAAGTTCGCTGTATTTTACCTTATTGCGCTTCACGAGCTTGAAGAGTACGGGCCAGGATATCTCGGCTGCGAACACCGGCTGCTTCACTCCGAACAGTTTGGCGAAAGACGGAAGCACGGTACCTATCGTTGCCAGGGTACCGCCTCCGCCGGGAAGGGAATAGGTGACGCCTTCGGCATATATGTCGGAAGGAGCGGCAGAACTTTCCATCTGGTAAAGATCGGCCCCTATGCGGCGCAACAGAAGTTCCAGAATGCCTTTGACCGCAAAGAAACTGCCTTTGGAAGGCGTCTCGTTCCAGGATTTATCGGGCGCACCGGTTATGAAGATGCTGAACGCCTGATGCTCCTCCACCTTCTCCAGAGTATCGGGGGTGCATCCCTCTTTCTTCAGACGGTAAACGCTGCCGTACTCGAAGAGTTTCATATTGCCGCACTGGCGGTTTACATTGTAGGCAATGACCTCCAGCCCGCTAGGGACAAGACTCTGACGCATCACGTTCAAGTCATTGCTCAAAGGATTCATTATATGCACGCAGGCAGCCTCCGGATAGGTCTTCAGACCCGCGTAGTAGTCTCCTTTCGTAAGGGAGTTGTTCATCATCTCGTTGAATCCGTTGGCGGCGAGGAAATTGCTTATCATATTGCGCACGGCCTCGGGTTCGGGATGAGCGGAGGGATTGACGCTGCTGTGTATGCTGGAAGGCAGCTCCACGTTGTTGTAGCCGTAGATTCGAAGTATCTCCTCCACTATGTCGCACTCGCGGTATACGTCTATCATATACGAGGGAACCCTTACAAGGGCGCCCTTCGCATCCTTGCGCACGAATTCATACTGCAGGTATTCCAATATCCTTTCAATGGTGGAAGAACCTATCTTCTTGCCTATGAATGCCTCAATCCTGGCATAGTCCAGCTCCACTTCCTTCCTGCGGATATCCTGGCTGTAAACCTTCTGGAGTCCTCCCTTGACGCGGGCTCCTGCGATTGAGCACATCAGGTCCGCCGCACGGCAGGCGGCCCACTCGGTAACGAGAGGGTCGGCGCCACGTTCGTAGCGGAATGAAGCGTCTGTCTTCAGCGTATGGCGCTTGCTGGTCTTGCGTATGCTTGCGGGAGCGAAGTATGCGCTCTCGAGGAACACTTCGGTAGTGCTCTCCACCGTTCCGCTGTCCTCGCCGCCGAATACGCCGGCTATGCACATGGGATGTGTGGCATCGGCTATGACAAGGTCCTTTGACGAAAGGGTCCTGTCCACTCCGTCAAGCGTCGTGATATGCTCCCCTTCCTCAGCCCAACGCACAAGCACCTTGCCTCCTCCTATGCGGGAAGCGTCGAAAGCGTGGAGGGGCTGGCCTATCTCCATAAGCACGAAATTGGTAATGTCCACAACATTGTTTATGGAGCGGAGACCTATGCTCTGAAGCCTTTTCACCAACCATTCAGGGCTGGGGCCGACCTTAACGTTCCCGAGCAGCACGCCGCTGTAGCGCGGGGCTCCGTCAGTGGCGGTCACCTCGATCCTGATATCCTCCGGACGGCCGTTAGGGAGAGCATTCACCTCCGGTATGTTCAGTTTGCAGGGTATATCGTTCAGTTTCAGATATGCGTACAGGTCACGGGCGACGCCTATGTGCGAAGCCGCGTCAACCCTGTTGGCCGTAAGGCCTATCTCGATGACAGTCTCGTCCTGAAGCTTGAGGTATTCCTTGGCCGGAGTTCCGGGAACAGCTGACGGATCAAGGACCATAATCCCTTCGTGGGACGTTCCTATTCCCAGTTCATCCTCGGCGCAAAGCATACCGAAGCTTTCCACACCGCGTATCTTGCTCTTCTTGATCTTGAAATCCGGGCCCAGCACAGTTCCTATCGTGGCAAGAAGAACCTTCTGTCCTTTGGCCACGTTGGGAGCGCCGCACACCACCTGAAGGGGTTCCCCATCGCCGGCATCGACCTTTGTCACGTGGAGATGGTCGGAATCCGGATGAGGCTCGCACTCGAGCACGTGCGCAACAACCACGCCCTTCAGACCTCCGGGAACGGCCTCGGTCGTCTCCACGGCATCCACTTCAAGGCCTATCGCCGTAAGGGCATCGGCCACCTGCTGAGCGCTGAGGTCGCACTCAAGATAATCTTTCAACCAGGAATAACTTATTGTCATAGCATCATCTTTTTATTTCACTGTCATCAAAAAGTCCCTCGATGAATTCCCTGCGGTCGAAGACCTTCAGGTCATCAACCCCTTCGCCGACGCCTATGAGCTTGACGGGAATCTTCATCTGGTCGACTATGCCGACCACGACACCGCCCTTCGCGCTGCCGTCCAGCTTGGTCAGGGCCAGGGCCGTGATATCGGTTGCCGCTGCAAACTGCCTTGCCTGCTGGTACGCATTCTGACCGGTGCTGGCATCCAGCACCAGAAGCACCTCGTGAGGAGCATCGGGCACCACCTTGCGCATCACGTTGCGTATCTTGGTCAGCTCGTTCATCAGATCCACACGGTTGTGCAGACGCCCCGCCGTGTCTATTATCACGACATCGGCCCCGTGAGCCTTGGCAGAAGCCACCGCATCATAGGCGACAGAAGCGGGATCGGAGCCCATCTGCTGGCGGACGATGTCCACTCCGGCACGTTCGGCCCAGATTGTCAGCTGTTCCACGGCAGCCGCCCTGAAAGTATCGGCAGCACCTACCACAACCTTCTTTCCCTGCGCGCGTAGCATAGCGGCAAGCTTGCCTATGGTAGTGGTCTTGCCCACTCCGTTCACGCCCACGACCATTATCACGTAGGGCTTCACGGAATCGTCGGTCAGCTTCACATCCTCCTGCCCCCGGACGTCCATAAGAGCGGATATTTCCTCTCTCAGCATGGACATCAGCTCATCGAAATCCATATATCTGTCCCGTTCCACCCTGTCCTGGAGTGCATCCACTATCTTCAAGGTGGTATCCACGCCCATATCGGAAGCGATCAGAGCGTCCTCTATGTTGTCGAGGAGTCCGTCATCCACCGTGCTCTTACCGCCTATCGCCCTCGACAGTCTTTCGAAGAATCCCCTTCTGGTCTTCTGTATTCCCTCTTTTATATCGCTCATTTGTCACAGATATAACTTACAAAGATATAAAATTTTTTGGCTATCTTTGCAACATAAAGAGATAGTGATGAAGGTATTTTCAAGACTGGTCTGTCTGGCGATAGCCGCGGCTTGCATAAGTTCCTGCGCGGAGGTCAAGTCGTTCATGACATCCCATTCGGGGCGTCCCGACATATCGGCCGAAGAACTTTCACGCCAGTACAAGCCAAAGGGAACCATTAGGGAAGTAGTGTACAGGAGCTCGGCGAAAGGGCCCTCGCACCGCCGTATGATGGTTTATCTGCCCGAAGGCTACGAATCTTCCCCCGAAAGGCGCTATCCAGTGCTATACCTGCTGCACGGAGCGCGCGGCAACGAGACGTCCTGGATTGTCGACGGCAATCTGACACACATCAACGACAGTCTGCAGACGATGGGACTCACAGAGCCATTCATCACCGTGATGCCCAACATGAACCAGTACGACGACGACAAGGACTACGGCAATTCCCGCTTCAAACGCCCCATAGAATCCATTTTCGGACCTGACGGAGCCGTGGAGGCAAGTTTCACCAGGGATGTCATCGCCACTGTGGACAGTCTCTTCCGCACCATGCCGGAAAAGGAAGGCAGAGCCATTGCGGGCCTTTCCATAGGAGGGCTGCAGGCCATAAACATTTCGGCCAACCATCCCTACACATTCGACGCCATAGCGCTGTTCTCACCCATGCACAAGGCATTCATCAAGGCCAGCGACTATTCCGACTTCTACTGGAGCCTGAAGAACAAGCAGAAGGTCCAGTTCGGCAAGCCTCCCCGCCTTTACTCCATATACATAGGCAAGAAGGACATCTTCTACTTCAACGTGGAATACTACCGCCGGTACATGCACGGGAACAACTTCCCCTTCCAGTACACGGAGACCCGCGGCGGACACGACTGGACACGGTGGCGGAATTTCTATTCGATGTTCATCCAGACCTGTTTCTGAACAGCACAAAAAAACCCGATGCCGCAATGCAGCACCGGGTTTTTCATAAGGATGCGATGATTACTTCTTGTTGAAATATTCACCGGTCTTGTCAGCGTCAACGAGTTCCTCGCTGAAGACGTAAGCGCCTGTCTTGGGAGATTTCTCCATCTTGATGCACTTCACCATTTTCCTCTCGCCTGATTTGGCGTTGAAGGTTGCAACTGCTTTCTTTGCCATAGTTTAATCTCCTTATTTGATTTCACGGTGAACAGTCACTCTCTTCAGGAAAGGATTGTATTTCTTACGCTCCAGCCTGTCGGGAGTATTCTTCTTGTTTTTAGTGGTGATGTAACGAGACATTCCGGGAACACCACTTTCTTTCTGCTCGGTGCACTCGAGGATAACCTGTACCCTGGCGTCTTTGGTTTTCTTTGCCATAACTCACTAAAATTAATAAATGTTAATAAATCCTTTCTTACGGGCCTCACGCAGAGTAGCTTCGAGACCGTTTTTCTCTATCGTACGCATACCTTTGGCAGAAACGCGCAGAGTAATGAACCTGTGTTCCTCCTCTGACCAGAATTTCTTGGTCCTGAGGTTGATTTCGAAGGTGCGTTTTGTACGCAGTTTGGAATGGGCCACATTGTTGCCTACCATTCTTTTCCTTCCTGTCACTTGACAAACCTTTGCCATTTTACTATACTTTTTAAATTATTACTTACTGAAATCGGTCTTCAGGAATCTCTTCCATCGGATATTGTTTGGAAATTTCTTCGATGCATCCGTCGACAGCCACACGATTGCGGGTTTTCCCACAATGTGGTCCTCAGGAACGAAACCCCAGTAACGGGAGTCCAGGGAATTGTGCCTGTTGTCTCCCATCATGAAGTAATAGTCCTGGGCGAAAGTGTAACTGTCCGCAAGTTTGCCGTCAATGCGTATGCCGTCATCACCCTTCTGAAGACTGTGTCCTTCATAATCCCTGATAATTCTCTCGTAAAGAGGGAGGTTCACGGGTGTCAGGGCAACTGTCGCCCCGGCTGAAGGAATCCACAGAGGTCCGAAATTGTCCCTGGTCCACTTGTAATCCTCACTGAAAGGGAAGATCATGCTGACCTCGTCGGGATAATCCGGAGGATAGACGTCCACGTTGGCCTCGACCGAAACGACGTTCTTCAGCTGCGCCACCTTCTCCGCCTGCGCCGCTGTCATATGCATTGCAGGGTAGGCAGAAAGCAGGGCGTTGAACATCTGCTCGGACTCGTTCAATCCCAGGTCCGACAACCTGAGGGGATTGATGCGCGAACCGTCGGTTGTTACCGTATATGAAGTCTGCAGGTGGTCGTAGACCGGAGCTGCAACACCATTCACATACAAAACTCCGCCGTCAATAAGGAGAGTGTCGCCGGGTATGCCGACACAGCGTTTCACATAATGGTCGACTTTGTCCATAGGGCGAACCTTTACAGGTCCGTACTGGCTGATTGCTTTCTCACGTCCGATCAGGCGGCAGATCATATAGTAGTCGTCCGCCGGAACCTTGGTGAGAACCGTGTCGCCATTAGGGAATCCGAACACGACAGGATCGTAGCGTTTTACGTGGCCGAAGCCTTTCAAACGGCGATAGTCATTCTGAATGAGAGTGCTGTACGACTCTTTTCCGAAAATGACGTTGTGCGTGAACGGAATGGTCAGAGGAGTCTGCGGGACTCTCGGGCCATAGGCCAGCTTGCTGACAAACAGGCGGTCTCCCGTCATCAAAGAACTTTCCATCGAAGATGAAGGAATCTTGAAAGCCTGGAAGAAGAACATCGTAAGGAAGGTGACTACGATAACGGCGAAGATAATTGCATCGACCCATTCGGTGAGAGCATTTCTTTTAGCCTTGTCGCGGGGCACCCAGAAAGTCCAGTTGACCTTCTTTGTCACGGTCATGTCGAAAATGACAATAAGGCCGGACAGCCACCAATAATTTCCCAACCAGATTACCCAAAGCACGTAGAGCAAAGCCCAAAACGCGAACCTCACCCACTTGTTCGAGTATATATCCTTCAGCTTCATCTATCTACAAGCCTACTTCCTTACTGATTTTACAACAGCTTCGAAAGCGGCAGGATTGTTCATGGCAAGGTCTGCGAGAGTCTTGCGGCTGAGGCCGATACCCTTCTTTGCAGCAGCACCCATAAACTGTGAGTAAGTCATACCGTACTGACGCACGGCGGCGTTGATTCTCTGAATCCAGAGAGCACGGAAATTGCGTTTCTTGTTCTTGCGGTCGCGGTAAGCGTAGGTCAAACCTTTCTCATAGGTGTTCTTTGCCACCGTCCACACATTCCTCCTTGCAAGGAAGTTACCGCGGGTCCTCTTGAGGATCTTCTTGCGGCGAGCCTTTGAGGCTACATGATTTACACTTCTAGGCATAAACTTGATTTTTTAAACATTACTACATTCCCAACAAAGCTTTGACCCTTTTTTGATCGGCCGGAGTAATGACGGCAAAGTGGTCCAGATTTCTCTTCTGCTTTTTGGTCTTCTTGGTGAGGATGTGGCTGTGATAAGCGTGTTTCCTCTTGACTTTACCCGTTCCGGTAAGCGCGAAACGCTTTTTTGAACCGGAGTTTGTTTTGATCTTAGGCATAAACTTAACTTTTTAACGGTTGATTAATAATATAGTGTCCATCACTGGATTCTCATTTTTTCTTGACAGGCGCAATCATCATTATCATACGCTTGCCTTCAAGTTTCGGCATCTGTTCGGCGCGGCCGTACTCCTCGAGCTCCACAGCGAAACGCAGCAGCAGTTTCTCCCCCTGCTCGGCGTACACTATGCTGCGGCCCTTGAAGAACACGGATGATTTCACCTTGCTGCCCTCCTGCAGGAATTCCTGGGCGTGTTTGAGCTTGAAGTTGAAATCGTGCTCGTCGGTATTGGGACCGAAACGTATCTCCTTTATGACAACTTTGGAGGAATTGCTCTTCATCTCCTTGGCTTTCTTCCTCTGCTGATAGAGATACTTCTGATAGTCAAGTATCTTGCACACAGGGGGATCGGCCTTTGCAGATATCTCCACCAGATCAAGCTCCAACTCATCCGCCAGCGCCATTGCCCTTGCAATGGAATATACACCCTGCTCGGGGATGTTGTCCCCTACAAGGCGAACCTGAGAAGCAGTTATCTCCTCATTGATGTTCAGCTCGTCCTCCGCCTTCTGCTTTACCTGAGGCTGACGAGGTCCCTGCGGCCTGGGAGCCGGTTTGGGACGATAAGTTGATTTGAAAGGTGCGATAAAAAAACCTCCTATCTGTTTAACTGTTGTTTTACTTCGTTCTTCACAAGTTCTGCAAAATCGGCAACCGGCATAGTTCCAAGGTTGATTCCGCCCTGACGCCTAACCGATACCGTGCCATCGTTCTCCTCCTTCTCTCCCACGATGACGATGAAAGGTATGCGCTGTAACTCGTTGTCACGTATACGCTTACCCATCGTCTCATTACGAGAGTCTATGGAGGCGCGAATTTCGGCATTATTTAGCAAATCACCAACTTTTTTTGCATAATCTTCGAATTTATCGCTCACGGGGATGACCACCACCTGCTCGGGAGTGAGCCAGAGAGGGAGCTTTCCTGCCGTGTGCTCCAGCAGTACGGCTACGAAACGCTCGAGGCTGCCGAAGGGGGCGCGATGTATCATCACGGGGCGGTGAGGCTTGTCGTCCGCGCCCGTATATTCAAGTTCGAAGCGCTCGGGAAGGTTGTAATCCACCTGGATGGTGCCGAGCTGCCACTTGCGTCCTATGGCATCCTTCACCATAAAGTCCAGCTTGGGTCCATAGAATGCGGCCTCTCCGTATTCCACAACCGTGGGAAGTCCCTTCTCGGCCGCAGCGTCTATGATAGCCTGCTCGGCCTTCGCCCAGTTCTCGTCCGTTCCTATGTATTTCTCCTTGTGATTGGGGTCACGAAGGGAAATCTGGGCTGTGAACTGGGTGAATTCCAATGTCTTGAAAACATAGAGAATAATGTCTATCACCTTCAGGAATTCATCCTTGAGCTGGTCGGGACGGCAGAACAGGTGTGCGTCGTCCTGAGTGAAACTGCGCACGCGCGTCAGTCCGTGAAGTTCTCCGCTCTGTTCGTAACGGTACACCGTGCCGAACTCCGCAAAACGGAGGGGAAGGTCCTTGTATGAACGCGGCTTGCTGCGGTAGATCTCGCAGTGGTGAGGGCAGTTCATAGGTTTGAGGAGGTACTCCTCGCCTTCCTGCGGCGTATGTATGGGCTGGAACGAATCCTTGCCGTATTTTGCGTAGTGACCTGAAGTGACGTAGAGGTCCTTGTTCCCTATATGCGGAGTTATCACGGGCAGATAGCCGTAGGACTTCTGTATCTTCTTGAGGAATTCCTCCAGACGGCTGCGAAGGTCAGCGCCCTTGGGCAGCCACAGGGGCAGACCAGCGCCTACGCGCTGACTGAAGGTGAAAAGCTCCATCTGCTTGCCTATCAGGCGGTGGTCACGCTTCTTGGCCTCCTCAATCATAGCCAGGTATTCCTCCATAAGGGAAGCCTTGGGGAAGGATATGCCGTAGATGCGGGTCAGCTGCTGGCGGTTCTCGTCGCCGCGCCAGTATGCGCCGGCTATTGCGGTGAGCTTGACGGCCTTGATTATCGAGGTGTCGCTGATATGGGGACCGCGGCACAGGTCGGTGTAACCGCCGTTGGTGTAGAACGATATCTTGCCGTCCTCCAGTTCCTCTATAAGCTCCACTTTGTATTCGTCGCCCTTGGCCTTGAAGGTCTTGAGAGCCTCTTCCTTGGACACCATCTGGCATTCGAAGGTCTCCTTGGTCTTGGCAAACTCCATCATCTTCTTCTCAATCGTGACAAGGTCAGCCTCGGTCAGCGTACGGCCACCCAGATCCACGTCATAGTAGAATCCGTTCTCGACAGCGGGTCCTATACCGAATTTGACTCCCGGATACAGAGCCTCGAGTGCCTGAGCCATCAGGTGTGAGCTGCTGTGCCAGAAGACTTTCTTGCTTTCCTCTTCCTCCCAGTTGAAGGGTTTGTTGGTTCCGTCAGGATACTTGATATATGCCATAATGTTTTCTTTTGTCCACAAGCGCGCAAAGGTACGAAATTTCTATCAGTAAACAAAATCGCAGTCGTACGCGGCACCGCCTGCGCCGATGCGGAAGGAACGGACCTGTCTCAAAGCCGGTTTCACGGCAATCACGTCACAGCAGGTCTGTCCCCTGTAATCGAAGAACTCGTGTGTGGTTCCGTCCATCATATCCCTGACGGCGACACCTCCGAGGCCCTGTGTTATGTAATAATTGATTCCGCCCTCGGTCACGATGGTGTTGACGTGGCTGTCCCCGCAGAAAAGCCCGACTATGCTCCTCCTTGTCCCGTAATCGGACAGGACGGACATAAGCCTTTCGTTGCTCGCCAGAGTGACGGCTTCCGGAGTATTGTGCCACCTTCCTATGGGATGAGGCATATAATGGCTCATCACTATGACCGCAGTGTCCGGAGAGGTATTGTCAAGCAGGTCCTTGAACCATTCCATCTGCTCATCGTCGAACAGGTAATACGCCGGAGCCTGCGTCCTCGAGCCTTCACTGTTGAGAAGAACGACCCTGACGTTCTTCTGCGGCACGTCGTAGTAGCAGTAGACCTTGCCGGGCACAAGATGAAGATTGCCATCCGCATATTCCAGCGCAGGTTTCTGGAAAGTGTCGGAGAGGAACTGGTCGGTATGCACGCCTCCCTGTCCGTCATCCCAGTCGTGATTGCCCGCGGCATACAGGAACACACCTTTGTATCTGTCCATTTCGGCACGGGTGAAAGCGATGACATCCTCAACATACTGCCTGCTGACGTTGCTGGGGCCCACGTTGAGCCCTATGTCCCCCAGGCAGACCATGAAATCGTAATGGAAGAGTTCATCCGTCTTTACGGCATAACCTATGTGCTGATATGAATATCTCTCGTGGCTGTGAATGTCAGTAAGTATGGGAAATACAACCACCTCGTCATCCCCTTTCCAGGCTTCGAAGCGCTCGTACGAGACAGCCGCCTCGTCCATCACATAGTCCGGAATGTCCTTCGCCGGAGCGTCATTGCTGCCATATGTATGGACCAGTTCGCCGGTTCTGCCTATGGACATGCGCAGCCTTTCCTTTCCGGAACGGTCAAAATGCTCCACCCTTATGCTGTGCCGACCGGCCGTCAGGCGGACAGTAACCAGTTCCCTGGGCCACACGGCAGCGTTTATCTCGCATACGCACTCGCCGTCCACGCAGAGCCTGGCCCCGTCATCGGCATACATATAGAAACGGAACTCCCCTTCTTTGTCCACAGTCAGCTCCGACGTCACCAGAGCGGCATAGCGGTCCGTTGCGAACTCCGGCACCGACTCTATGTCGAATTCCAGCATAGCGCCTGTAGCGTCCGGTTGGCCCAGAGTGTCGAAATCCGGAAGCCTGTCGCCATCGTAATCATACCAGACACTGAAATTCACCGGTCCTTCGCCGTACTTGTCCGAACAGGAACAGAATGCGGCCAGGATCCAGCCCAGCACCGCAAAAAAACAACTTTTTTTCATATCGCAATTTTATTTTTCATATCACAAATTTATCGTATTTTTGTGGAAATAACATACAAACATATGAAGAAATTATATTTGTCCCTTATCGCTCTGCTTGCCGGGATAATCGTAGCGCAGGCGGCGCCGAATCTGAAGATCAGCTGCGGTCCGTGGATACAGAACGTCACCGAAGATTCATTCACCGTACTTTGGACGACTCCCGAGAAGACCCTGTCCTGGGTGGAAGTCGGCGAATATGACGGATCCGACTGGCATCAGAGCAGCCATCCGCGCCATTTCGAGACCGTAAGCGGAAGAAGGACCTACGGATACTTCCACAGCGTGAAGGTCACCGGGCTGAAAAAGAGCACCAAATACATCTACGGCATAGCGGGGAAAGTCGTCACCGATGACAGCAATCCCTACGCCATCGCATACGGTCCGGAACTGGCCATGAGGGGTACCCATACAATCAGAACCCTCGACTACAACGCTCCCACCTGCAATTTCTCAATGGTCAACGATATGCATTTCAACGATGCGAAATATACGGCGCTGATGAGCGGTGTGGACAGAAGCAAGACCGACTTCATCGTCCTGAACGGTGACATCGTGTCCTTCTCCAACTCACAGGACACTCTGCTCAAGCATACTTTCATGCCGATAAAGGACTATGCCGCCGATTTTCCTGTAATCTTCGCACGCGGAAACCATGAGTCCCGCGGCTCCGACTGGTACCTGCTCCCCAAGGCATTCCCCACCTCCACCGGAGAATTCTACTATACCTTCCGGCAGGGCCCCGTTGCCTTTGTGGTTCTGGACGCAGGCGAGGACAAACCTGACAGCAGCCCCGAGTATTCGGGCCAGGCAGCATTCGACGAATACAGGCTCCAGGAACTCGAATGGCTGAAAAAAGCCGTTGAAAGTCCCGAATTCGCAAATGCTCCCCAGAAGGTATGCATAATGCACATACCCACTTTCAACGATCCCGAGGCTTGGTATTCCCAGAAATGGATTGCCGACAATTTCACACCGGTGCTCAACAAGGCGGGAGTGAAACTTATGCTCGCGGGGCACCATCACAGATATATTCTGGCCAAGCCCGGCGAACACGGCAATGACTATCACATTCTGGCGAACAGCAACAACGAGCGTTTGGACTTCAGCGCCACTGCCTCACAGATCACCATCAGGACCTATGACGTGAACGGAACGCTGCAGCATTCTTTGAATCTATAATATCACACCCTATATGAAAAAAGTTTTCATCTCAACCATTCTGGCCTTTATGGCGGTCACAGCCTTTGCGGCTGCAAAACAGCACACACTGACTTCTCCCGACGGAAAAATCTCCGTTACGGTAAATACCGACAAAGCCATAAGATATAGCGTGAGCGTTGACGGACAGGAAGTCCTGGCTCCCTCGGAGATTTCCCTCACCCTCGGCGACGGCACCGTTTACGGCGGTACTGCCACTCTTCGCAAGGCGCTGAAGACCAGTGTCAGGAATACAATCAAGGCAACAGTTTACCGCAAGACCGAAGTGCAGGACAATTACAATCAGCTCGAACTGCAGTACAAGGCATTCAAGGTCATTTTCAGGGCCTATGACGATGGTGTCGCATACCGCTTCGTCAGCCTTTCGAAGACAGCTTTCGAGGTAAAGTGGGAAAAAGCGGATTTCACCTTCCCCTACAAATGGAACGCCTATATTCCTTACGTATGCCAGAACGTCAACGGAAAATTCGATGACCAGCTGCACAATTCGTTCGAGAACACCTACGCATATGAGAGCATAGGCAATTGGAACAAAGATCGTCTCGCTTTCCTCCCCCTTATGATAGATGCTCCCAAGGGCATCAAACTCTGCATCACCGAGGCCGACCTGCTGAACTACCCCGGAATGTTCCTCTACAACGGGGAACAGGGCAGCACCCTGTCAGGATATTTCCCCAAATACCCCACCAAGAAGACCATAGGCAACGGTGACGGACGTTCCTTCTACGTGGAGGAGACGGCCGATTGCATCGCAAGGCTCGACAAGGGATGCAATCTCCCCTGGAGGGTGATAGGCATCTCACGCCACGACTGGGAAATGGCCGACAACGATATGGTTTTCCGCCTCGCATCGGCTCCCGCCTCCGACGTTGACTACAGTTGGGTGAAGCCCGGCAAAGTTGCCTGGGACTGGTGGAACAGCTGGAACATCTACGGAGTCGACTTCAAGTCAGGTGTTAACAATGACACTTATAAATACTATATCGACTTCGCTTCTAAAAACGGCATCCAGTACGTCATTATGGACGAGGGATGGTCAGTAGGATTCGAAGACCTTTTCCACGTTGTCCCTGAAATAAACCTCGAGGAACTCATCGCTTACGGAAAGGAGAGGAACGTGGGCATAATACTGTGGGCAGGATACGGTCCTTTCCAGAAGGATATTGAAGGTGCCTGCAAGCTGTATTCCGAGATGGGCGTCAAGGGCTTCAAGGTTGACTTCATGGATTCCTGCGACCAGCCTGTCGTCGAATTCCACCGCGAGGCCGCCGAAATTGCCGCCAAATATCACCTGATGCTCGATTTCCACGGCACTTACAAACCCACCGGCCTGCACAGGACTTATCCCAACGTGGTCAACTACGAGGGCATCTACGGTCTTGAGAATATGAAGTGGAACGCCAGGAACGACCAGGTGACCTACGACGTCACCCTTCCTTTCATCCGCTTCTTCGCCGGCCCGGCCGACTACACCCAGGGTGCGATGCGCAATGCCACGAAGGACAACTTCCGCGCCGTCGGTTCCGAAGCCATGAGCCAGGGAACACGCTGCCGCCAGCTGGCCGAGTACGTGATTTTCTCTTCTCCCCTCAATATGCTGTGCGACTCTCCCTCTAACTATATGAACGAGCCTGAATGCACACAGTACATCGCTCAGGTTCCTGAAACCTGGGATGAGACCGTCGCAATAGACGGTGAAGTCGGCAAGTATGTCGTCATCGCCCGCCGCAAGGCTGACACCTGGTATGTGGGAGCCCTCACGAACTGGGATGCACGCGACCTCGAGATAAAGCTCGATTTCCTCGCTGACGGCGAGCACTCGATGACCGTCTTCCAGGATGGCGTGAATGCCGACAAGGCTGCAAGGGATTACAAGAAATTCGCCACCGCGCTCAGCGGCAAAACCATCAAGGCCCATATGGCTCCCGGCGGAGGATTCGTTGCCATTGTCAAATAAGGATCTACAAATGAATAACACAATTGATTTCAAGACCATATGGCACAGCGCCGGCATCCCCGGCGTCGTGCTTGCTGCTGTCAGCACCGCATATCTGCTGATCAATTTCCAGCTCACACAGCATCCCTTTACGGGAAGCACGGTCCTTGTATTCTGCCTCGACCTGGCCAAGATTGTGGCCTGCATATGGCTGATGTATCGTTTCCTGGCCAAGTTCAAGGAGGACTACGAGGAGGCCACCGTATTTGACGTAAAAAGGCTGGGCAAATGGATAGCGCTGCTCTCCGCCCTGATTTTCGCAGCCCTTTCGATGGCTTTGAACATGATGCACCCGGAACTTGTCGAGGAAGCATTCGACACCCTGCTGCAGACAGCCGGTGACAATCTGGACAGAAACAGTCTTGACGCCATGGAGAAGATGCAGAACTACTATCCTCAGATAGTGTTTGCATCCCAGTTCATCTACTGCAGCCTGTTCGGATGGATACTGTCCGCAATACTTGCAAGGAAGGTGGCTCCCGTAAATCCCTTTGCCGAAGGCTGGAAGGAAAAGAAAAATAACGAAGAGGAGTAATAATGGACTATCCCTACGACATTTCCATAATCATAAGCCTGCTGAACGAGGCTGAATCGCTGCCCGAGTTGTATTCCTGGATACGCAGTTCTTTGGACGGAAAATTCAATTATGAACTGATTTTCGTGGACGACGGCAGTACCGACGGGTCCTGGGAGATTATCAAAAATCTGCCCCAGGACGGTCCTCACGTCCACGGCATACGATTCAGACGCAATTATGGAAAATCCGCCGCCCTGTACGAAGGCTTCAAGGCCGCAAGCGGCAAGGTGGTGGTGACGATGGACGCCGACCTTCAGGATTCCCCCGAGGAGATTCCGGGAATGTACGAAAAACTGCTCGGCGAGGGATGGGACATAATCAGCGGATGGAAGCAGAACCGCCAGGACAACAAACTCACAAAGAACCTCCCCTCCAAACTGTACAATGCCACGGCGCGCAAGGTGACAGGCATCAGACTTCACGATATGAACTGCGGCCTGAAAGCCTACAGGAACGAAGTGGTCAAGAGCGTGGAAGTCTATGGCGATATGCACAGGTATATACCTTTCCTGGCCAAGAACGCCGGTTATGACCGTATCACCGAAGTCCCCGTACACCACCAGAAACGCAAATACGGCAAGAGCAAATTCGGAGTCGACCGTTTCGTGCACGGCATCCTGGACCTTATGACCCTGTGGTTCACCGGCAAGTTCGGCAAGAAGCCTATGCACTTTTTCGGAGCCACCGGCATACTGAACTTCATCATAGGCGGCATCATAGCAATATGGCTCATAATCCGCAAGCTGATATTCCAGGCCAATGGCGAAAGGTTCCGTGCAGTTACCGACCAGCCCCTTTTCTACATCGCCCTGGTGATGCTTGTAATAGGTGTCCTTCTGTTCTGCACCGGCTTCATCTGCGAGATGGTATCGCGCAATGCCGGCGGACGCAACGACTACAACATCAAAGAGGAATTCTGACAATAACCGATGGATCTGCAAAGTCTCGGACTGATAGGGCTGTTCATAGGCTGCTTTCTGGCGGCAACGGTCATCCCCTTCAGCTCCGATGCTTTGTATATAGCGGTACTTGCAGCTACCAAAGACCCCGTGGGATGTCTGCTGGTCGGCACTCTGGGTAACTGGCTGGGCAGTGTCCTGACCTACTGGATAGGATGGATAGCACGGTGGGAGTGGATAGAGAGGTGGTTCCGCGTCAAGCGGGAAAAACTGGAAAAGCAGAAGGCCCTGATCGACCGCTGGGGCGTATGGGCGGCCCTTCTGTGCTGGGTCCCCATAGTCGGCGACGTCATCGCCATCGCCCTCGGTTTCTACAGGTGCAAGCCCTTCTGGTCAATAGCCCTTATGCTTATCGGCAAATTCCTCCGCTTCGCCATCTGGACCCTGCTGATAGTCTGACACCGCAGCCATTGTTCCAGAATTTTCCTTCAATCAATAATGCCTTGAGCCTGAAACTACAAGGTACAATTGTCGATTCTCAGTTCGAATCATCCGTCTGTATGAATGACAGTAACGTGCCCACAAACCCTATAGCCAAGGAGTGACCTGGCCAATCGTTCCGTTGCTGGATTTGTACGAGGCAAAGAACCTCTGGCGTATGCGGAAATCGCCCATCAGGAAAACGATGCAGGCGAAACACATAAGAAACATTATTCCCAGGTTGAACCATAATGTCTTGATGTGCAGGTTGCCCACTATTTTCTCGCCGCTGTAAAAAGGAGCTCTGCCATTGTGCGAGACAGGGTTGATGAACACATAACCGGCGTCCGGTACAATATGGTTGTCAATCACTTTGACTAACCTCTCCGCCTTGGCGTTTACCAAATGCTCTTCAAGTTTGAGGTTGTAATTGTCCTTCTTCAGTTTGACCACATTATCCCTGCCAATCTCCTCTATCAGCCGTTCCATGGAATTTTCGGCCGTACTTGACGCCCTGCGGCTGCGATCGTACAACGCATTCCCCGCCTCTTCATACAATTTCTTCAGGGAAGCATAATCGTATTCCCCGGTATATTCCGGCCAGCCGCATTGCTCCATCAGCAAAGGCATCGAATTCACGAACAGGGACATATCTGCGCTGCCGTGGGTGTCCTCTCCGTTTGCGTGCATCGTTTCCAAACTGGTTTTCAGTTCGTGAAGATAGCCCACTTCGTAGTAGCGCGCCTCGTATTTCTCTCTTTCGTCTTCGAAGAATAGCTTCTCAAAGTCGTTGTCAGTGAATGAGGTCACGGCGAGCGCCTCATATGCCCAACGGGAAGGAATAACCTCTCCTATAATGGGAACATTTCCTGTCGTGCTTCTGGGATTGAGATCCTTGAAATCCACAACGAGGCCACACAGCAGTATCTGGGGAATCAAAAGAATAGGGATTGTAATATAGATTGCAACTATACTCTTGAGACGCTGAGAAAGAATCAGACCCATCAGGGCCGCAAGCATCGCGGCAACGAACAGAATCAGCCACCATTCGAAAAAGAGGAAATGAACTCCCATTATGCTGTTGCCGACTATCAGGAAAAGGAAAGTCTGGATCAGCGTCACACCTGCCATAAAAAATATCTTTGACCAGATGTAGCTCCTGTATGAAAGATTCAGGAATTTTTCTCTTTTGAGGAGGGCCCTGTCCTTGAATATTTCCTCCGCACTTCCGCTCATACCTATGAATGTGGCTACTATTATCGCCATGAACATATAAGAAACGAAATTGCTGTTGGCCATCACGGAATATCCTTCAATGGGGGCATAGCGGGTCAGAAGAGCACAGATTACGGCGAGGACTGGGGCTTCAAGCAGAGTGATCAGCAGCCACTGCCTGTCGGTAAGCTTCGCCTTCAGGTTGCGGTGGAAGAATATCAGCATCTGCTTGAGCGCAGATGGACGGTGCTGGTCTGTCTTCGGCAGTTCCTCCAGCTTGTTTTTGGCCTTGGGAACATTCTTCAGATATAATTCGTGCCATTCCTGAGGCGATTTCTTGCGCTTGTCCGTCACTATTCCCTTGTCATTTATTGTCTTCTCCTCTATTATATCCAGAATGACTTCGGGATTGACATTACCGCAAGTGGGGCAGGTACTGGTATCGGCATCCGCATATTCGGCTGCCCGCTTGAAATATGTGACGGCCTCGATGGGGTTGCCGTCATAGACCGGGTATCCACCTTTGTCCAGTACCCACAACCTGTCGAAAAGTTTAAAGACATCGGAAGAAGGCTGATGTATGTTTGCGATGATGAGTTTTCCGCGATAGGCCTGCTCGCGCAACAGGTTGACAACTGCTGCAGTGTCTGCAGAAGAAAGACCTGATGTCGGCTCGTCAAGAAAAAGGACGTCCGGTTCGCGGATCAACTCCAGGGCAATGTTCAGTCTCTTGCGCTGTCCTCCTGAAATGAATTTGTTGATTGCAGAACCGGCTTTCAGGTCGCGGGCCGCTTCAAGACCGAGGTCGTGGAGCAGTGACATGACTTTGGCATCCAACATTTCTTCCTTCAAGCCTGCAAAGCACAACTTTGCCGTAAACATGAGGTTCTCGTACACTGTCAGTTCCTCTATCAGAAGGTCATCCTGTGGCACGAAACCTATCAGGGCTTTTGCGTCCGGTTCGTCTATGCTGTGCCCGTTTATACTTATTTCCCCTTTCTGCGGATGAAGGGAGCCGTTCAGCAATGAGAGCAGAGTCGTTTTCCCTGTACCGCTGCCTCCCATTATTGCCACAAGTTCACCGCCATACAGATTGAAGGTAAAATTGTGTATGCCTCCCACTCCCTTGTCAAAATGAAAGTCCACGTTGTTTCCCCTCAGTTTGAGTTTTGGCTTGTCACCGCCCGTCATCTTGTAGGGAGTCATCACATTGTAGTAGTATAGCGGCTTGCCGCTACGGCTCTTGAGGATGCCGCTTCGCTGCCAGATCAAAAATGAACCTGGCAGAACAGGCACGTCATTGTACCATACCTTCTCCTCTCCATAGTACGAGAATACCAGTTGGTCGTATTCATCCAGCAAAAGTGTCCTTACCGTACCGTTACTGTATGGAAGAGTCTTCACTTTGTCGGAGACAGATCTTCCCGTCACAAAAGCATTCAGGTCTTCAAAATAGGAGCCATCCAGACCGAAGTTCTGCACGATATGACGGAACTCCTCAGGCTCGTCGGCACCCCTGTGGCTTATGAAACATATCTCAATAAAGCGGATTGCCATCAGGACTCTGTCTTCCGAAGAAAGACGTTCGCGTATCCTGAGACTGACATCTCTTGCCACAACTGTCCTTTCCTCATCAGTCTTTGCCTCATATGCCAGAATCAGATTGTCATAGAATTCCATCGATGACTCAACGTCTTTCACACCAAAGTGGTGTGAAAGATAATTGGCGAGCACTTTTCTTGAGATGGCCCGATCAGATCCCTCTTTGGTATTATAAAGGGCGAAGAGGCTTAACAGTCCGGAAAGGATAATGTCGTTCAT
>JAKSKP010000015.1 GCA_024401635.1 Bacteroidales bacterium | reverse complement strand
CGCTTCCGGGCACGCTTTGCTGGGTTTTTGCTCCCGTTAGACCACCCACCATCCTACCTGCGGGGCGTCAGTCGAGGCTGCCTGAAAGATTTTTGGAAAGCCGGGAACCGTTACGGCGAGTGACGGGCCCGGAAGGTTCCGAAAAATTTCAGGCTGCGAGCCAAAGCCCCGCTACGACATTATGTATAAGGAAAAAGTAACTTCTGGACAGGCACCGCAGCCGCCGAAGCCATTGTTCCAAAATTAGCCTTCAGTCAATAATGACCTGTACCTGGGACCACATGATACAATTATAGATTCTCAGTATTCTCGAATCATATATATGTATGCACGAGTGATTCAGGCGGAGAGCTTGCGCCAGACACGGATGCCGTTCAATCCGTTGATAAGGTAGAAGCTGTATTTGACTACGGGGATGATGGCATAGCCGGCCTCGGGCGATGTGAGCAGGGTAACCGTCCAAAGAATTATGGACGCAATATTTACAACAGTCCACAGATACCACTGCTCCATATAGGCGAAGGCCATCATCACCAAGGCCACAATGTTGGCAGTCGTGGCGAGGGCGTCCATCGCCACCTTGCCAACCGTGAATTCCGTGCCGCCGTGCGACAATGAGAGCCAGCTGATGCCGGCGGAAGCCGCAAATACCGCCACGAACAGCAGAGAAAACAGCAAATATCTCTTGGAATCCATCATCCTGGGCTTCACCTTGCTCTCAGCCCCGGCCCCCCTCCTTCGCCATTGGTAGAAGCCCACGAATTCCATCGGAATGAAATAGAGTACGTGAAGCAGGAATTGGGAGGGCATATGGCTGTCATATAATATATAGGAGTATATGCACACGTCCAGCAGACCGAAAAGGAAATTCCATATGCTGCCGTTGGCGGCCAGGACCGTGCTTGCCACCCCCATCAGGGCGCCAAAAGCGGATATCACAAGAAGGATTGTTCTGGCTCCCTCATCCTGCATCTTGATGGCCGTGGAAAGTATTACACATACGGTCATCCCCGCAAGGATGAATATATTGAACAGCTTGTTGAATCTCTCTTCTTTCATTGTTTTAGAAGCTTTTATCGTTTTAAAATGGCGGCAAGGGCTTCCACAGATTCACAGGTGGACCAGCCGTATTTCTCCGCGGCGTCACGATTGGCAGGCAGGTCATCGACAAAAATTATATCGGACGGCCGGACACCTATATACTCAGTGACCCTGCGGAAGAATTCAGGATCCGGCTTTGACAGTTTTTCCAGATGAGACAGGAAAGTGTGCTCAAAGCAGTCCGGGAACTCGGGTGTAGTATGGATGACATTATCCCAGTGCAATTCATTGGTGTTGGATAGCAGGAAAACCCTATAGCCTTCCGCTCTGAGTTTCTTTATAAATTCAATCCTCTCGGCGGGGACAGCCGTCAGCATATCAGTCCAGGCGCGTTCGACATCGTCCTCAGACGTTCCGGGAAGGCACCACGAAAGTATTCTCCCCACGAACTCGCCCGTGCTTATCCTTCCACCTTCATATTCGGCCATCACGGACTCGCCTTCTCCGTCGGAGCCTAGCCCGAGCCTGTCGAACCGTGGCCCCAATATCCTGCGGAAGGAGTCCATACATCTCTGTACCTCAAGCGGCAGGAGAACCCCGCCCATATCAAACACGATAACCTTCATATTTCAATACATTGATTATGCAAAGTTAGCAAGTTTCTTTATTTTATCGAGAAAATCTTTCTAAAAGTGTTGTCAGTCAAAATATTATTTGTAACTTTGCAGTCCTTTAGGCCCCATTGGGCTCTGACGGCATCGTCTCGTTCATTGAAATCATCGCACTGCTGAGACATTGGCAGATGCGACTAAAAAGTCCCGCAGGGACCGTGCCGGGTAGGCACGTGTGACCCTTGAGGGGCCGGCGAAGCCGGGGGGTTGAACACTACCCTTGTTCTATTCCCCTTTGGCGAAGCCAAAAATAGGGGAATAGAACAAGGGTAGTTCAGCGGTCTCCAAAACCGTCGATGTGGGTTCGAATCCTGCTTCCCCTGCAAAAAAACACAGAAGGTTACGATTCTGTGATGTTTAACCCTCCGCGCAGCACCGCTTCCAATCGCTGCAAGGTCGATTAAAAGTAAAGATGAGAAAGTTTGTCAACTATCTTAAGGAATCCTGGGTGGAGCTCACCAAGAAGGTCACCTGGCCGTCCTGGAGCAGTCTTCAGAATTCCGCCATTCTCGTTATGGTGGCCTCTATCATACTGGCTGTCGTAATATGGGCTATGGATTATCTTTTCGAAAACCTGATGAAATTCATCTACACGCTGTAACGTTATGAGTGAGAGCAGTAAAAAATGGTATGTACTGCGTACGGCAGGAGGTAAGGAAAGAAAAGCCAAAGAGTATCTCGAAAAAGAGATTGAAAGATGTGGTCTCCAGAGCCTTGTAAACCAGGTTCTCGTGCCCACGGAAGTCGTGTACAAAATCAAGGACGGGAAGAGGGTCGCTTCAGAGCGTCTTCTTTACTCAGGTTATGTATTCATCGAGGCTGAACTTTCACCCGAGCTCCAGTACATCATTAGGAACGAAGTGCCCAATATGTCAGGGTTCCTGACGGAAAAAACGGGTACGGGCAATTCTCAGGAGAGAGTAGCGGTCCCCCTCAGGGACAGTGAAGTCCGCACATTGCTCAAACTGCAGGATGATGCAGCGCAGGAAGAAGGACAGACGGTCGTGGATTACGTGGTCGGAGAAGCCGTCAAGATCATCGACGGTCCTTTCAACGGATTCGACGGTACAATCGAAGATATTATTGAGGACAGAAGCAAACTCAAGGTCACAGTTATGATCTTCGGCAGAAAAACTCTGCTGGAACTCAGCTTTACGCAAGTAACAAAAGAATAATAAAATGGGAAAAGAAGTAACGGGGTTCATAAAACTCCAGATTAAAGCAGGAGCAGCAAATCCTTCACCCCCGGTAGGTCCGGCTCTCGGATCCAAGGGTCTGAACATAATGGATTTCTGCAAACAGTTCAATGCCCGCACACAAGACCAGGCCGGTAAGATCCTTCCGGTTGTAATCACGGTTTATGCCGACAAATCCTTCGATTTCGAGGTAAAGCAGCCGCCTGTAGCCATCCAGATCAAGGATGCAGCCAAGATTCAGTCAGGTTCAGGCGAGCCTAACCGCAAGAAGGTTGCAACCATCACCTGGGATCAGGTAAAGGCTATCGCAGAATGCAAAATGCCTGATTTGAATTGCTTTACAATGAAATCAGCAATGCGTATGGTTGCCGGTACCGCCCGCAGTATGGGTGTGAAGGTTGAAGGCGAATTTCCTGAGAACATCTAAAAATCGTATGCGCTATGAGTAAATTAACCAAAAATCAGAAAACAGTTTTGGCAAAATACGAGCCTGCGAAAGCTTACAGGCTGGCAGAGGCATGCGGCATCGTGAAGGACATCACTTTCACGAAATTCGATGCTTCCGTGGAACTCGCTGTCAAACTTGGAGTTGATCCCCGTAAAGCCAACCAGATGGTCCGTGGCGTCGTCACACTTCCCCACGGAACCGGTAAGGTTGTCAGAGTTCTCGTACTTTGTACAGAAGACAAACAGGCCGAGGCCACTGCAGCCGGAGCCGACTATGTAGGTCTTGATGATTACATCGAGAAGATCAAAGGCGGATGGACCGACGTTGACGTCATCATCTGCACCCCTTCTGTTATGGGTAAGATTGGTCCTATCGGACGTATCCTCGGTCCCCGCGGTCTTATGCCTAACCCCAAGACAGGTACAGTGACTATGGATGTCGCTTCTGCCGTCAAGGAAGTCAAGGCCGGTAAGATCGACTTCAAGGTGGACAAGACCGGTATCGTACACGCAGCAATCGGCAAGGCATCATTCACCGCACAGGACATCTGTGACAACGCCAATGAACTTCTGAGCGCTATAATCAAGCTGAAACCCCAGGCACTGAAAGGCACATATATGCAGAGCGTTGCTATCTGCACCACAATGAGCCCCAGCGTCAAGGTAGATTTGAAATCAATCGGCAGTGCTGAATAAAAAATCCGGAAATTATGAGAAAAGAAGAAAAAGCTCAGGTAATCGAGTCTATTTCAGCACAGCTTCAGCAGACTCCCAATTTCTACATCACTGACATTGCCGGCTTGAACGCCGAGCAGACCAGCAAGCTTCGTCGCTCCTGCTTCGAGGCCGGTGTCACTCTCTCCGTCGTTAAGAACACCCTTTTCACTCATGTACTGAAAGGTAGCGACAACGAAGAGCTGAAGACTCTGCTCGATACTCTCAAGGGCAATTCAGCCATTATGTACACCACAGTTCCTTCAGCTCCCGCAAGGATCATCAAATCCCTCAAGAAAGAAGGTTTTGAGAAACCCGTCATCAAGGGCGCTTTCGTTCAGGATTGCGTATTCGTGGGTGCAGACAAACTCGACACCCTCGCTGCAATCAAGACAAAGGAAGAACTTATCGGCGACATAATCAGTCTCCTCCAGTCACCTATCCGTACCGTCCTTGCTGCTCTTGAAAACAAAGACGCAGAGAAAGAAGGCGAGGAAAAGGCAGCTGAAGCTACTGAGACCGTAGCAGAATAATAATAAGGAATAATATTAACAAACAAAAAAATTATATCAATTATGGCAGACGTTAAAGCACTTGCAGAAGAGTTGGTAAACCTTTCTGTGAAAGACGTTCAGGAACTTGCTAAAGTCCTCAAAGAAGAGTATGGTATCGAGCCTGCTGCCGCTGCAGTTGTAGCTGTTGCCGCTGATGGCGGTGCCGCTGCCGGTCCTGCAGAGCAGACTGAGTTCACTGTTATCCTCAGATCAGCCGGCCAGGCTAAGCTCGGTGTCGTTAAAGCCGTCAAAGAGCTCACAGGTCTCGGACTGAAAGAGGCTAAGGATCTCACCGACAAGGCTCCCGATGCTATCATCAAAGAGAAAGTATCAAAAGCTGAGGCTGAACAGATCAAAGCTACCCTTGAAGAGGCTGGTGCTGAGGTTGAACTCAAATAACCTCACCCCCTCGTCGGGACACATTCAGGTTTAGGGCTACAGGCCCTAAACCTTTTTGTCGTAAATTAAGTTTTCTCTTTACACATCTTAGGCCCGATGACAAAAAACGTTAAAAATCAGCGAATTAACTTCGCGTCATCAAAAAACATACTTGAGTGTCCGGACCTCCTGGAAGTACAGTTGAAGTCGTTCCAGGATTTCTTCCAGCTGGACACCACGCCTGAGAACAGACGCAACGAGGGTCTGTATCAGGTATTTCAGGAGATCTTCCCCATCGAGGACACCAGGAACAACTACAAACTGGAGTTCATCGACTATTTCATCGATCCTCCCCAGTATTCCATCGAGGAGTGCATCGACAGGGGCCTGACCTACAACGTTCCCCTGAAAGCAAAACTCCGTCTTTCCTGCTCCGATCCTGAGCACGAGGACTTTGCAACGAAAATCCAGGACGTATATCTGGGCAACATCCCCTATATGACCCCTGGAGGAACCTTTGTCATCAACGGTTCAGAGAGGATCATCGTATCACAGCTCCACCGCAGCCCCGGCGTGTTCTTCGGACAGAGCTTCCACGCAAACGGAACCAAGCTCTATTCCGCACGTATCATCCCGTTCAAGGGCTCCTGGATTGAATTTGCGACTGACATCAACAATGTCATGTACGCATACATCGACAGAAAGAAGAAACTGCCTGTAACCACCCTGCTCAGGGCCATCGGTTACGATTCAGACAAGGATATCATCAATATCTTCGGCCTCGCCGACGAAGTTCAGGTCAACAAGAAGAATCTCAAGGCAAATGCAGGAAGGAAGCTTGCAGCCAAGGTTCTCAAGACCTGGGTTGAGGATTTCGTGGACGAAGACACAGGTGAGGTAATTCCCGTAGAGCGCACCACCCCCATTCTTGACAGGGGCGAGGAACTCAACGAGGACACCATGGCGCAACTTCTTGAAAACGAGGTCAAAACCATTCTCCTGCAGAAGGACGAGATTACCACGAACGAGTATTCAGTGATAACCAACACCCTGCAGAAAGACACCACCAACACTGAGACACAGGCAGTCAACTATATCTACAAACAGCTCCGCAATTCAGAACCGCCGGATGAGGCCACAGCCCGTGACGTCATCGACAAGCTGTTCTTCAGCGAGAAGAGATATGACCTCGGTGACGTAGGACGCTACCGTCTGAACAAAAAGCTCAACATGGGCATAGACAGCAACGTCCGCATTCTCACAAAAGAGGACATCATCGAGATTATCAAGTACATCGTGCAGATGATCAACGGCAAGGCGACGGTCGACGATATCGACCACCTCAGCAACCGCCGCATCCGCACCGTAGGCGAGCAGCTGGCCGGACAGTTCAGCGTCGGTCTGAGCCGCATGGCCAGAACCATAAGGGAGAGGATGAACGTGCGCGACAGCGAGCAGTTCTCCCCCACCGAGCTCATCAACGCCAAGACCCTGTCAAGCGTGATCAACTCATTCTTCGGCACAAGCCAGCTCAGCCAGTTCATGGACCAGACCAACCCTCTGGCCGAGATGACGCACAAACGTCGTCTTTCAGCCCTGGGTCCCGGCGGTCTCAGCCGTGAAAGGGCGGGCTTCGAGGTTCGAGACGTGCACTACACCCATTACGGTCGTCTGTGCCCCATCGAGACCCCTGAAGGTCCGAACATCGGTCTGATATCATCACTCTGCGTCTATGCACGAATCAACGCTCTCGGATTCATCGAGACCCCCTACCGCAAGGTGACCGGAGGAAAGGTGGATCTGAAGAACGCCGTCTATATGGATGCCGAGGAAGAGGAGAACCAGACTGTATCCCTCGCCAACATCAGGATAGACGACAACGGTGAAATACTCGAGGAGCGCATCCAGTGCCGCTTCGGCGCCGATTTCCCCGTTGTAACCAAGGATCAGGTCAACTACATTGACGTGGCTCCCAACCAGATAGCCTCAGTGGCCGCATCACTCATCCCCTTCCTGGAGCACGATGATGCCCACCGTGCACTTATGGGCGCCAACATGATGAGGCAGGCAGTGCCTCTTCTCAAGCCCGAGGCACCCATCGTGGGCACCGGTCTCGAGGAGCGCGTCTGCCTGGATTCACGCACTCAGATAATCGCCACCGGAAAAGGCGAGGTCGTATATGTCGATGCCAACGAAATTCACGTCAAGTACGACCGCACGGAGCAGGAGAAGTTCGTAAGCTTCAGCCCCGAGGTTACTGTCTACAAGCTTCCTCTCTACCGCAGGACCAACCAGAGCACCACAATCACTCTGAAGCCTATTGTGAAGAAAGGACAGAAAGTGGTTGCCGGACAGGTACTTACCGAAGGCTACGCCACAGAGAACGGAGAACTTGCACTCGGTCGCAACCTCAAAGTGGCTTTCATGCCCTGGAAAGGTTACAACTACGAGGATGCCATCGTTCTGAGCGAGCGAATGATACGCGGTGATATCCTCACTTCAATACACGTCGACGAATATATCACCGAAGTACGCGACACCAAGCGCGGTATGGAGGAACTCACGGCCGACATTCCCAACGTAAGCGAGGATGCCACCAAAGACCTCGGTTCGGACGGTATCATCCGCGTCGGAGCTCACATTGAGCCCGGTGACATAATGATAGGTAAGATTACGCCCAAGGGCGAAAGCGACCCTACTCCCGAGGAGAAACTTCTCCGCGCCATATTCGGCGACAAGGCCGGCGACGTCAAGGACGCTTCCCTCAAGGCCAACCCTTCACTCAGCGGTACGGTAATCGGCACAGCCCTCTACTCAAAGGCCGCCAAGGAAGGCAACAAGAAGGGCGCGAAGGCAGAGCTCAAGGCCAAGCTCGACAAGATCGAAGAGGAATTTGCAAAGAAACAGGCGAAAGAGCGTGAGAAATTCCTTGCAAAGCTCGAACATCTCGTCACGGGCAAGAAGAGCGCCGGCATCAGCGACCTTTACGGAGTCGAGGTAATCGCCAAGGGCAAGAACATAACCGCAGCTGCGATAAAGGATATCGCGGAATACGAGAACATCAATCCTTCGAAGTGGACAACCGACAAGGGCACTGTCAACGATGATATCCGCGACCTTATCAACAACTACGTAATCTTCATGAAGGAAGCCGCTGCAGCCCACAAGAGGGTTCTCGACAAGATCAAGATCGGCGACGAGCTTCCCAACGGCGTTATGCAGCTTGCAAAGGTCTACATCGCCAAGAAGCGCAAGATACGCGTGGGCGACAAACTCGCCGGCCGTCACGGCAACAAGGGTATCGTAGCCAAGGTCGTCAGCGACGAGGATATGCCTTTCCTCGACGACGGCACACCCGTGGACATAGTCCTCAACCCTCTCGGCGTGCCTTCACGTATGAACCTCGGACAGATTTACGAGACTGTTCTCGGCTGGGCAGGCGCTGAACTCGGTCTGCGTTTCAGCACACCCATCTTCGACGGTGCATCTCTCGAGGATATCTGCCAGTACACCGACAAGGCAGGTCTGCCCCGCTATGGCAAGACACTGCTCCGCGACGGCGGTACCGGAGACTACTTCGACCAGCCTGCAACCGTCGGTGTCATCTATATGATCAAACTCGGCCATATGGTTGACGACAAGATGCACGCCCGTTCTATAGGTCCCTACTCACTCATCACCCAGCAGCCTCTGGGCGGAAAGGCTCAGTTCGGCGGTCAGCGCTTCGGTGAGATGGAGGTGTGGGCCCTCGAGGCATTCGGCGCGTCCAACGTCCTTCAGGAAATACTTACCGTCAAATCAGATGACGTTACCGGCCGCAGCAAGGCCTATGAGGCTATCGTCAAAGGCGACCTCATGCCCAATGCCGGCATACCCGAGTCTCTCAACGTGCTCCTGCACGAACTGCGCGGTCTCGGTCTCAAGGTAACCCTGGACTAATTGTGAACAATTGAATTTTAAGAATATGCCTACTTTTAACAAAGATAATAAAGTAAAGAGCAACTTCGAGAAAATCAGCATCTCACTCGCTTCACCCGAGGACATCAAGGAACGTTCCTCTGGAGAGGTGCTCAAGCCCGAAACGGTGAACTACCGTACATACAAGCCTGAGAGAGACGGTCTGTTCTGTGAGAAGATATTCGGTCCTACGAAAGACTACGAGTGCCATTGCGGTAAATACAAACGCATACGCTACCGCGGCACCGTCTGCGACCGTTGCGGTGTGGAGGTGACCGAGAAGAAAGTACGCCGTGAGCGTATGGGCCACATCGAACTGACTGTTCCGGTGGCACACATCTGGTATTTCCGTTCCACTCCCAACAAGATTGCTGCGGTTCTCGGCATACCTTCAAAGAAACTCGAAGCCGTCATATATTATGAAAGGTATATAGTTTCCAATCCCGGTATCTTCGGAACGATGCCCAAAGAGGCCATCAAGAAGATCACCGGCAGCGAAAGGGAAATAGAAAAGCTCGAACTTCTGACTGAAGAGGAATATCTCGCCCTCAACGACTATCTTGCCGAACATGCCGAGGAGGCTGCAGCCGCCGAGGAGCAGTTCAAGGCAGGAATGGGTGCCGAGATAATCTATGACCTTCTCAAGGAGACCGATATCGATGCACTTGCCAAGGAGCTCAAGGCCAAGATGGACAGCGGTTCACAGCAGCGCAAGGCCGAGGCTTTGAAGAGGCTGACAGTCGTAAAGTGGTTCCAGGAGAGCAAGGAAGTCAACCGTCCGGAATGGATGATACTCAAGATTATCCCCGTAATTCCGCCCGATCTGCGTCCTCTCGTTCCCCTCGATGGCGGACGTTTCGCCACATCGGACCTCAACGACCTTTACCGCAGGGTCATTATACGCAACAACCGTCTTAAACGACTGATTGAAATAAAGGCTCCCGAAGTCATTCTCCGCAACGAGAAACGTATGCTTCAGGAGGCTGTGGACAGTCTGTTCGACAACTCCAAGAAATCCAATGCCGTCAAAAGCGAGGCGAACAGGGCTCTGAAGTCGCTGTCCGACTCACTCAAGGGCAAACAGGGCCGTTTCCGTCAGAATCTGCTCGGTAAGCGCGTCGACTACTCCGCACGTTCGGTAATCGTCGTCGGTCCCGAACTCAAGATGCACGAATGCGGTCTGCCCAAGTTCATGGCGGCCGAACTTTACAAGCCGTTCATCATACGTAAACTGATCGAGCGCGGCATAGTGAAGACGGTCAAATCCGCAAAGAAGATAGTTGACCGCAAGGATCCCGTAATCTGGGACATACTCGAGAATGTAATGAAGGGCCATCCCGTTCTTCTGAACCGTGCCCCTACACTTCACCGTCTCGGTATACAGGCATTCCAGCCCAAGATGATAGAGGGCAAGGCCATTCAGCTCCACCCTCTGGCTTGTACTGCGTTCAACGCCGACTTCGATGGTGACCAGATGGCCGTGCACCTTCCTCTCGGAAATGCAGCCATACTCGAGGCCCAGCTTCTCATGCTCGGTTCACACAACATCCTGAACCCTGCCAACGGTACGCCTATCACCGTTCCTTCACAGGATATGGTGCTCGGTCTGTACTATATCACCAAGATCCTTCCCGGAGCAAAGGGCGAGGGAATGAGCTTCTACGGCCCCGAAGAGGTCATCATAGCTCTCAACGAAAAAGTTGTGGACATACACGCCAAGGTGAACGTACGTCTTCCCAAAGACAAGAAAGACGCTTCCAAGGGCACGCAGATGGTGGAGACCACTCCCGGCCGCATCATCGTGAACCAGATGGTTCCCGACGAAGTTCCCTATGTGAACGAGGTGCTCGGCAAGAAGTCCCTGCGCAAGATCATTTCCCTGGTTATCCACAACACTGGCGTGTCACGTACCGCACAGTTCCTCGATGACATCAAGAACCTCGGTTACACGATGGCCTTCAAGGGCGGTCTTTCATTCAACCTCGGAGATGTCATCATCCCCAAGGAGAAGGAAGCCCTCATCAACGACGCCTACAAGCAGATACGCGAGATCAGCGACAACTTCGCAATGGGTTTCATCACCGACAACGAGCGTTACAACAACGTAGTCGACATATGGACCAAGGTGGACAACAAACTGACAGGCATCGTGTCCAAGCAGATATCCGAAGACCAGAAAGGCTTCAATCCCGTGTTCATGATGCTGGATTCAGGAGCCCGCGGTTCAACGCAGCAGATCAAACAGCTCTGCGGTATGCGTGGTCTGATGGCGAAAGCCCAGAAGGCCGGTGCCCAGACTGCGGATATGATCGAGAACCCTGTAATCTCCAACTTCAAGGAGGGTATGAGCGTGCTCGAGTACTTCATATCCACCCACGGTGCACGTAAGGGTTTGACCGATACGGCCTTGAAGACGGCAGATGCAGGTTACCTGACCCGTCGTCTCGTGGACGTTTCCCACGATGTCATCATCAACGAGGAAGACTGCGGCACCCTCCGCGGACTTATCGCAACAGCCATCAAGTCAAAGGATGAGGTCGTTGAAAGCCTCGGAGAAAGGATACTCGGTCGTACTTCCGTACACGATATCTTCAACCCTCTCACCGGAGGTCTCATACTTCCTGCCGGCGAGGAGATTACCGAAGACATCGCCGCCACCATCGAAAGTCTCCCCATTGAACAGGTGGAGATACGTTCAGCCCTTACCTGCGAAAGCCGCAAGGGTGTGTGCGCAAAATGCTATGGCCGCAACCTGGCCAGCGGACGTATGGTCGAGAGGGGTGAGGTTGTCGGCGTAATCGCCGCACAGTCCATCGGTGAGCCCGGTACCCAGCTGACTCTGCGTACGTTCCACGGTGGTGGTACAGCTTCTTCAACCGCAGCCGACAGCAGCATCGACAGCAAGTACGAGGGCAAACTCGAATTCGAGGAGCTTCGTACCATAGAGCGCAGCGGCGCGGACGGCACCGAGACCGTGGTTGTCAGCCGCACCACCGAACTCCGTATCGTCGATCCCGAGACAGGCATCACATACAGCCAGTACGACGTTCCCTACGGCTCTGTTCTCTACAAGAAGGACGGCGAGAAAGTCCAGAAGGGAGACAGGATATGCGAATGGGATCCCTACAATGCCATCACCATCATCGAAACTGCCGGCAAGGTACGCTTCGAGAACATGGTCGAGGGCGTGACATATCACGAAGAGGTCGCCAACGAGTATCAGGCCAACCGCGACAAGGTCATCATAGAGAGCCGTGACAAGACCAAATCACCGGTTCTTGACATTGTCGACACGAAGGGTAACATACTCAAGCAGTACAATCTCCCTGTAGGCGCCCACGTAGTGGTTGCCGACAAGGCCAAGGTGTCAGTGGGTGAAATCATCATCAAGATCCCCCGCGCCGTATCCAAGTCAAACGATATCACGGGCGGTCTGCCGCGCGTTACCGAGCTGTTCGAGGCCCGCAATCCTTCCAACCCCGCAATTCTCTCAGAGATCAACGGTGAGGTCATTATGGGCAAGAACAAACGCGGTAACCGTGACATCATCATCCGCAACAAGTCAGGCGTCGAGAAACACTATCTGGTTCCCCTTACCAAGCAGATACTCGTTCAGGAGAACGACTATGTCAAGGCCGGTATGAGGCTGTCAGACGGTGCCATCGCACCTACCGACCTCCTTGCAATCCTCGGTCCCGTGAAGGTTCAGGAATACATTGTGAACGAGGTTCAGGCGGTATACCGTCTGCAGGGTGTGAAGATCAACGACAAGCACTTCGAGATAATCGTACGACAGATGATGCGCAAGGTCGAGATCATCGATGCCGGAGATACCGAATTCCTGCCTGAAGAGCTGGTTGACAAGTCAAGATTCAATGATGTCAACGATTCCATCTTCGGCAAGTTCGTGATCACCGACAAGGGAGATTCCGACACCTACACGGAAGGCGAAATCATCTCAGCCCGCGACCTGCGTGGAGAGAACAACTCTTTGGAACGTCAGGGCAAGGTGCAGATGCAGGCACGCGAAGCCAAGGCTGCCACTGCTTCACAGGTGCTGCAGGGCATTACCCGCGCCGCCCTGAAGACCAACAGCTTCATCTCCGCTGCATCATTCCAGGAGACTACAAAGGTTCTCAGCGAGGCCGCGATACGCGGACGCGTGGACTACCTCGAAGGTCTCAAGGAGAACGTCATCTGCGGTCACGCAATTCCTGCCGGTACAGGCCAGAAAGCCTTCCAGGAGATCAAGGTCGCTCTTGTCGACGAAGTCAAGAGCCAGCTCGCAGATCTCTAGGCAAAGCCTGACTCAATAAAAAGGATCTGTGCCACTTCGGGAAAAAGGTCAAAGAAAAGACCTCCCGAAGTGGCACAGATTCTTTTGTTTGCTGATAAAAACAGACATATTTCAGAAACTTTACCTTTGACCTGTTTCCCGCTGACTGGAACAACGGAATAGGATTTGCTATGGAATTTCTATATGACACTGCAATGGCCGCATAAGGTCCGATTCTCGAACCCTTTGGCCTACTAAATTGGGCACTGAGTTTTCGGTGTCCTTTTCTTTGCAAACCTATACAACATTATTATTGTACAACTCAAAAATTGTTCTTACCTTTGTAAAAAAGAATAATATGACATTTGACAGAATATTGGAGGATGGAAGGTTATGGGCAGTTCGTTATGACGGACAAGAAGACAATTGTTTTGAAGAGTTGTTCGGCAGATGGTTCGATATGCAATGGCTTGCTTCCTTCTTCAAAGACAACCTTGATGATTTGAAGACATATTTCCACATCACTGATGTATATGAGGCCATGATGGAGACCGTTGAGGAGGCCTCTAGATTGGAGTGTCTGATGCTGGACATCACACCTGATGCAAATTTGGATATACTTTTCAGACATTTGGAAAACAGTCGGTTCTCGGAAATGGCATTGGGCAGGGAGAAGGCGAAAGGAGACGGTTCTTGCCGCCATCCTTCCTGGTTAAGAATATATGCTATCAAAATAGAGCAAGGTGCATATTTGGTGACCGGGGGTGCAATTAAGCTGACTGCAACAATGGCAGAAAGAAGTCACACGCTTTCGGAATTGGCCAAGTTGGAGAAAGTTCGCAACTATCTGGTGGACAATGGCGTATTTGATAAAGATGGATTAACTGAATATATTGACAATGAACAAAGCAACTGAATTTTTGAACAGTCAACAATCGGCAACTCCTTCAAAGTGGAGGGAGAATGCGCAATGGCGGCGGGATAATGAAAAATGGCTTGGATATGCCAGAATCATTACCGTAAAAGTTCTGAAAGCGATGGACGAACAGTCTGTCACTCAAATTATGCTTGCAGAAAGAATGGGATGCTCTCAGCAATATGTTTCTAATTTGTTGAAAGGAAGTTCGAATATGACATTGGAAACAATCGCCAAACTGGAATCTGCACTACATATAGATTTGTGGGGCTCATCCTGCTTGGTCGATGGATATCAACCCACTCAGCCAACCCGGCAATATCTCAATGACAGCTCTCCCGCTAAATACGGGAGAGGCAAGAGATAAATTTCGCCCCTTAACACATCAAAGAGGGGACTTGGGTACAAATTCTTTTGTTTATTTTTAAAGCTGCATTTTACGCTCAAAGGCCTCGATGGTATTCTCCATAAGGCAGGTAATGGTCATAGGACCGACACCGCCGGGGACGGGGGTGATGCAGCGTGCAACGGCCTCCACGGCCTCCGTATCCACGTCCCCGCAAAGTTTTCCGGTATCTGGATTGCGGTTGACGCCGACGTCTATCACCACGGCCCCGGGCTTGACCATATCGGCTGTTATCGTATGTGGACGGCCTACCGCCACCACAAGGATATCGGCCTGGCGCGTTACAGAGCCCAGATCGACCGTTTTCGAATGCGCTATGGTCACGGTTGCATTGGCATCCAGAAGCAGTTTTGCAACGGGAAGGCCCACAATATTGCTGCGGCCTACGACCACGGCTCTCTTGCCGGCAATATCCTCCCCTGCCTCCCGCAGGAGTTTGATGATGCCTTTGGGAGTGCAAGCTACCGTACAGGGCCTTTTCTGCCACAGGGCGGCCACGTTCAGGGGATGGAAGCCGTCAACGTCCTTTTCCTTGGATATGGTCTCAATAACCTTGTTCTCATCGATGTGAGAGGGCAGGGGCAACTGCACAAGTATGCCGTCGATGCTGTCGTCGCGGTTGAGTGTTCCAATAAGATCGAGAAGCTCTCCTTCACTTATATCCACGCTCCTGCGTATGGTCGTATTCTTTATTCCGACCACTTCGCTGGCCTTGGCCTTGCCTGTCACATAGCTGACACTGCCTGGATCCTCCCCGACCAGAATTACTGCAAGATGGGGTTCCCTCCCGTATTTTTCCTTGAGACCGGCCACTTTGACCGCCATTTCCTCCTTCAGGCGGGAGGACAGGTCTTTTCCACTGATTCTCATTGTGAAAAATCTGCTTTTAACTGTAATCGCCTATTCTTCGGAAACTTCCTGTACTCCGGCCTCGGTGGTTTCCTCCGCAGGGGCTTCGACCTGCTCCTGCCCAGCGGGCTCTGCCACCTCTTCCTTGGGATCAAAAACTCCGGTCAGCCAAAGCACTCCTGCCGCAACAGCCAGGGCGATGACGCAGCCTATCAGACACCTTTTCCAGTTGCATTTCTTCTGCACGAAAGGATCGGCCATCTTGACGATGGGATATTTGGCTGTACTGGTAAGGGTCTTGCCGAAAATGACATTGACTTTGACAATGGAGTTGATGGCCCAACCGTTGGCATTGAGCACGGGACCGAGATTGCGCTTGCGGAGTTTGGTCCAGGCAAGGAAGCAGGAAGGTCCTGAAATTACCAGCATTATGGCAACGATGGCCAGCATGGTCTGCCACCAGGGATGGCTGGAAATTCCGGATGCCAGAGAGACGAGGGCATCGCCGATGAAGCCCAGAGCCATGCCGATGGCGGCAAAGATACCGGCGAACTTGGCTATGTCGAATGCGGGTTTCGGAGCCTTGCCGTCTGCCGGAGCGATATTGTCGGCCTTGGCCAGAAGGTCGGCGGTTGCGGCGCTGTCCTTCTCCGATGCGCTCTTGTTGATCTTTTCCGAAATGAAGTTGACGAACTTGCGGTAAGGAGCGAAGAAGGCCTGCTTGACGTTGATGGGATTGTCCACTATCTTGGTGACGACAGCATCCCAATCATTGCCCTGACGGTCATAGAAGATGGCGTTCTTGCCCACACGGAGGTTCTTTGTACCGCCATCGGTCATAACAGCCACAATATCCATAGTCTTGCCAAGTGTCTTGGATGTGCAGGTACAGTAAATCAGGAACATTCCGCTCAGACCGGCCATGTCTGCCTGTGCGCCCATATTGCTGACACGGATACAAAGTTTGCAGCAGCGCTCGTCGATATAAAGTTCTCCGGCCTCGAACATGGCTTTCTCGTCGGGGTTCAGGCTGTAGAACTCGGAGAACACTACATAGTTCCTGAGGAACGGCACGAAATAGCGGTACAGGTGCAGGAGCTCGTCAACTTTGTCAATGGATGCTGACTCGGCCTCAAGAGCCTTATCCTGAGCTATAAGGGCGATGAGTTTCTCCTTGCTGCCGTTGGCCAGCACTGCGTTGACGTATTCAAGTCCGAGACTTTCGACCTCAGCGCCTTTTTTCGCTGCAAGCCAGCCCACATAAGGCGTGAACTTGTCGCCTATGGCCTTCCACTGTGCCTCGTCAATACTGGTGGCGCCTTTGAAATCGACGTCCAGCACGAGCGATTTGAACGTGACGAAGGCTGCCTGCCAAGCCGGGTTGATGGCATCGAAATGCAGTGTGCCATCCTTTCCGGGACGCGCTATGGGATAAGAGGATATCTCGCCAAGACATTCGACGAGGTTCCTGTCGCCTATGGCTGCAACGCGCTCGGCATTGACATCCACTGCGGAAGCGACGGAATCATCGAAAGAAATGAGCTTGCAGCGCAGGAAGAAATCCGAAATCTTGTCTTTCAATGCCTCGTAGGAAGCAAGGGCTGCTGCGGTATTGTCCCCATAAGGGTAGACATTCGCCTTGTCCGCCTCTGCAGAAGCGCACCAGGCGGAATAATCGGATGCAGCCGTAAAGAAGTCGTTGACCTTTGCTTCGTCCACTCCCTTCTCGCCGGAGCGGTCATCAACGCCGTTGAACTTTTCTATTATTTTGGCTATGAGCTTTGACAGTTCCTCATCGTCACCTGCAGATGCGGGAATGATGATGCCGTCACCGTTGAAAACCGTCTTTGCAAAGATGGCTACGCTGTCGGAACTGTCCTCGATGGAGATGCTGTCCTTGTCCTTGCCGAGATTGCTGAGTATCTGACGGGCGGACTTAAGGAGTGCCTCGCCTTCAGGAGTGCTGTCATCTATCTCATTCAAAGGTAGTTCGCTGTTTCCTTCAAGGAGAAGGTCCTTGTTCTTAATCAATGAAGTCAGCCATTTGGAGGCGGCGATGACCTCGTCGGCGTGTATCTTGCCGTCCTTGTCGGAATCAAGTATCCTCAGTGTTGCCGGGTCGAACTCCAACCCGTCCACGGGGCAGCTGAGGACCGTCCATTTCTTCTTGTCAAGTTCATCGAGATGTGCGACAGCCTCTCCGCTGTCAAGCTTGACCCTTACAACACCACCCACGGGGATGTAGTTCCATTTGAATTGTTTTTCTGATGACATAGGTATATCTTTTATGGTTTTTCGTCACAAACTCTTCAAAGATACAAAATTTTCAAAAAATTGTTATATCTTTGCAGTCCAAACCAACACGGTGCCGGTAGTTCAGTTGGTTAGAGCGTCAGATTGTGGTTCTGAATGTCGTGGGTTCGAGTCCCACCCGGCACCCCAAGAATCCGGCCAAAAGGGCCGGTTTCTTTGTGTATATCCTGATCCGTGGCAAAATGATGTATTGGAAATCACTTGCACTTATATTCCTCGCGGCAGCTCTTTCATCCTGCAGCAGGACCGTGACGCTGGATGATGCCGTCTTGATGGATAAAATCCGTGGCGGATGGTATGCGCAGACCATAGGATGCACGTATGGAGGGCCTACAGAATTCAAGTTCAAAGGGCATACTATTCCGGATTCAATTTCACTGGAATGGTACGACAAATACATTTACGAAATGTTTGTCAACCGTCCAGGCCTTTACGATGACGTGTATATGGATCTGACCTTCCTGGAGGTGATGGCGGAGCATGGCATCAATGCCGGTCAGGAACTGTATGCCGAAAAATTCGCAAACGCTCCGTATTTTCTATGGCATGCCAACCAGGCAGCCAGATACAATATACTGCACGGGTGCAGGCCCCCTGAATCCGGATTCTGGAAAAACAACCCGCATGCCGATGATATCGATTTCCAGATAGAATCGGATTTCATAGGTATGCTGACTCCTGGGAGACCGGACATGGCAGCCCGTTTCTGCAACACCATAGGACATATAATGAACTATGGAGACGGATGGTATGGGGGCGTGTTCACTGCCGCGATGTATTCATACGCATACGTCTGCGACAATGTGGAAAAAACCATCAGGAAAGCTGCGCATATGATTCCCGAGGGGACAAAATTCCGCAGTTGCATAGAGGATGTACTGCAGTTCCACCGCCAACATCCGAAGCAATGGAAAGAGTGCTGGGATATGGTGCAGGAAAAACACAGTCACGACGTCGGCTGCCCTGACGGAGTCTGGGATGATTTTGACATTGATGCGACCATCAATGCCGCATATGTTGTCATCGGACTTCTGTATGGAGAAGGAAAATTTCTGAACACTATGGAAATCTCGACACGCTGTGGCCAGGATTCCGATTGCAACCCGGCGACTGCTGCAGGAATACTTGGTGTAATATATGGATATGAAGCAATCCCGGAAGAGTTCCGCAGGAGTGCGGAACTGATTTCCGACATTCCTTTTCCTTATACTTCATTGAGTCTGAATGATGTTTGCAGGAAGAATCTGGAACTGTTGAAGGATGCGCTTGGGCCCGAATCCTGCCGGACACCCGGGAAAGTAAAAATTAGGATAAAGGAGCCCTCTCCCGTTCAGTATGAACAGTCTTTCGAGGGCATAAGGCTGAAAGAGCAGATAGCCGTCGATGCCGTCCTGAAGGACAGCCTCAATCTTGTGTTCAACGGATCCGCTTTTGTAATCAAGGGAGAGATCATAAATACCGGCAGAAGCGATAATGACTATACTGCCCGGATCGAGGTCTCCCTTGATGGAGAGGCCGCTGAGGTGGTTGAGATGCCTGCCGATTACAGATTGCGCAAACTGGATGTTTTCTACAGATATGGTCTGGAAAACGGAGAACACAGGGTGTCCCTGAGACTGTTGAACCCTGATTCTGCATATTGCGTGAATACAGAGAAAGTAATAGTTTACGAAGACGCCTCCCCCGCCTCTTCCGAGTAGAATTATCGGATTCAGAAAGTGTCTGTTACGTCATTTTACCGGACACATATGATGAAATAAAGGTATTTTTTCATAACTTTGTGTGTTTGTATGAAACATAAAGTTATGGCTGATATTCAAAGAAGCAAAATCAAAGCCCTTCTGGGTGCCACCCCGGGTACAGACGTACTGGTAAAGGGATGGGTAAGGACCAAACGCGGAAACAAGGACATCGCATTCATCGCCCTCAACGACGGGTCCACAGTGTTCAACATACAGATTGTCGTGGACAAGACGAAGTTCGATGACGGTCTTCTCCAGAAAATCACCACAGGTGCCTGCATAGGAGTCGAAGGAAAGCTGGTGGAGAGCGTAGGCAGCGGCCAGGCAGTGGAGATTCAGGCGGACAAAATCGAACTGTTCGGAGAATGCGATCCCGTACGCTACCCTCTTCAGAAAAAGGACACCTCCTTTGAATTCCTGCGCACAATAGGCCATTTCAGGCCCCGCACGAATACCTTCGGAGCCATACTCAGGATACGCAACCAGATGGCTTTCGCCATACACGAATATTTCCACGGCAAGGGCTTTGTATATTGGAACTCGCCGCTGATTACGGCGTCCGACTGCGAAGGAGCCGGCGAGATGTTCCAGGTTACAACCCTGGACCTGAACAACCTCCCCAGGAACAAGAAGGGGGAAATCGATTACAAGGAAGATTTCTTCGGCAAGCTCACCAGCCTGACGGTGTCCGGCCAGCTCGAGGCTGAGATAGGCGCCATGGCGCTCGGTGAGGTATATACATTCGGGCCCACTTTCCGTGCCGAAAACTCCAATACTCCCCGCCACCTTGCCGAATTCTGGATGGTCGAGCCGGAGATGGCGTTCTACGACATCAAGGACAATATGGACCTTGCGGAGGACTTCATCAAACACCTGATCAGATATGCGCTGACGAACTGCTACGATGACGTGAAGTTCCTAAATGACAAATACGACAACGAGCTCATCGCACGTCTTGAAAGCATACTTGCCGACAGTTTCGTGAGACTTCCCTACACCGAAGGCATAAAGATACTGGAGAAGGCCGTCGCGGACGGGCACAAATTCGAATATCCCGTAGCCTGGGGGATTGACCTCCAGAGCGAGCACGAACGTTTCCTTGTGGAACAGCATTTCCGCAAACCCGTCATCCTCACCGACTACCCCAAGGACATCAAGGCCTTCTATATGAAGCAGAACGAAGACGGAAAGACAGTACGCGCAATGGACGTGCTCTTCCCGAAGATCGGCGAAATCATTGGCGGCAGCGAAAGGGAGGCCGACATAGTAAAACTCGAGAACAGAATCAAGGAACTCGAAATGAGCCGAGGCACGCTGGAATGGTACCTCGACCTGCGCAAGTTCGGCAGTGCTCCACACAGCGGCTTCGGACTCGGTTTCGAAAGGCTTTTGCTGTTCGTTACCGGAATGAGCAACATCCGTGACGTGATAGCTTTCCCCCGCACACCCAAGAACGCTGAATATTAATTTAAAAAATATGCTGATAATCGGTATAGCCGGCGGCTCAGGATCCGGCAAGACAACGGTGGTCAAGGCCATTCAGAACAGCCTCAACAAGAAGGTTGCCGTAATCTCTCAGGATTCCTACTACAAGGATAGCAGCCACATCCCCGTCGAGGAAAGGAAGAACATCAACTTCGACCACCCGGATGCCATAGACTGGGATCTGCTGTGCCAGCAGCTCATCGACCTGAAGGCCGGCAAAAGCATACAGCAGCCAGTTTATTCCTACATCACCTGCACAAGGAGCAAGGAAGACACCGTCCTGATCAATCCAGCCGAGGTCATAATTGTGGAAGGCATACTGATCTTCTCGGTTGCCAAACTGCGCAAACTTCTGGATATCAAGATATTCGTGGATGCAGAGCCGGATGATCGCCTGATGCGCATCATATACCGCGACATACTCGAACGCGGCCGCAACATGGACACCGCATTCAACCACTACTGCGATACCGTGAAACCTATGCACCTGCAGTTCATCGAGCCCTCCAAGCGTTATGCCGACATTATAATTCCCGAGGGCGGGCACAACAAGGTTGCCATAGACATAATAGTCAATACAGTAGAGAAGGCCCTTAAATAATGAGGAAGGAAGACAGAGCCGGGCTGGAACTCACCATCATAGTTCATCTGGTGGTGCTTACGGTCCTGCTGCTGTTGGGAATAGGCCGGGAGCTCATATCCGAGAACAGTTTCGTCCTGGATTTCAGCAAACAGGAAGAAATCGAAAGGCAGCAGGAACAGGCCGATTTCCAGGAAGACATCAGCCGCCGCATCGACGATATCATTGCCAAGGCAAACAAGGACAATCCCGTACGCAACGTGGCGGTCAGCAGTGAACTGCGCGATGACCGTCATTCTTCTGCAGAGGCGAAGGCACTTATGGGGGATGCCGACAGACTGGCACGCGAGCTCAAGGCCGGTTACAAATCCGACGTTGAGGAAGATGCCCGCGAGGAAGTCGTGGAATACAAACAGGAGACAAAGACGGAGAAACACGAATACAGCGGGCCTTCCGTGCTGTCGTGGACGCTTGAAGGCAGGAAGGCAAGTCACCTGCCCATCCCGGCATACCGCTGCTACGGAGCGGGTACGGTATCTGTCGCAATAGCCGTGGACCAGCAGGGCAAGGTCGTCAACGCCAAAGTCAATGATTCCGCCTCATCGGATGACCGCTGCCTGAGGGATTTTGCAGTAAGGGCCGCAAGGCTGAGCAGGTTCAACAGGGATATGAGCGCTCCAGTGAGACAGGCCGGAGAAATAGTCTACAGTTTCATAGCCCAGTAGAGCCGATGGTAGGTATCGTCATACTGAATTACAACAATTCGGCCCAGACCCTGGGCTGCCTGGAATCCCTGTACGAACACTGCAAGGGCGACAACTGGAAAGTATGCCTGGTGGACAACGCATCGGACAGGGAGGAATTGGAAAAGTTGAGGAAGGGCTGCAACGAACATATCATCGTTGCCACGGGCAACAAGGGATACGCCTGCGGCAATGACCTTGGATGCGAGTGGTTCGACAAGGATCCGGAGGTGGACAAGATATTGATACTCAACGACGACACCAGATTTACGGAAGATATAATCACCCCGCTTGAGGCATATCTGGACTGCCACCCGGAATGCGGGGTGGTGTTCCCTCTCGTCGTCGCTCCGGACGGCAGTATGGACAAAGCCTGTGCAAGAAAGCAGAAGTCAACGGCCGACCTGGTCCTGCAGGCCACCTGTCTGGGCAAACTGGGAATCAGGAGAAAGGAGTTTATTGACAGGGAGGAGATTGCTGATGCCGACAAGGTCGTCACCGCTGTCCCTCCAGGCTCCTGCATGATGCTTCCCAAGGAACTGTTCAAGGAAATCGGATGGCTGGACCCCCATACTTTCCTGTATTTCGAGGAGCACATACTCGGCAGGAAGCTCGCGGACAGAAACAGGCAGTGCGTCCTGCTTCCGAAAACAAGTATTATCCATCTGGGTGCAAGCACCACGTCAAAACAACCGTCCAAGGCCGTATACATGCATTGGAGGAACAGTTATCTGTACTATATGGAAAAATATACGGACATTCCGTGCGCCGTACGCAGATGGCTGGAATTCAGGACCTGGCTGAAAACCCTGGTCTAGCGGGCTTCGACTGCAGCCTTCACAGTCTCGTCAATAGGAAGCAAATAACGGTAGTAGGCCTCCTCCCCCATCTTGGAATAGCGTCCGCACAAGCCCTTTATCTCGGGCATCATATACGGCAGGCTCTCTTTCCATTCGGCTTCTGAAGAGGGCTTGATATCGAGAGATGCGCAATAATCCCTGAACAATCCCTCGATATTGGAGTTGTCGAGGTATGTGGACAAACTGCGGAAGTCCGAAATGGACGACAACCCTTGTCTGTGGGTGTCGAAGAATCTGTTGGAGAAACGCACGACTGCGGCCTTCTTGTTGCAGGCCACGTAGAAAGGAGTGGCGCGTGTAGTGTCAATAGGCACGAATATGTCAGGAATGATGCCGCCACCGCCATATACGGTGCGTCCGCCGACAGTCTTGTACACCTGGCTGCTGTCCACCTTGATGCTGTCCACCGACGTGAGTTCGCCGTGGACGTAGCGTTCGTAGAAATCATAGGCGTAATCCTCGCTGTACGGCTTCTGTATGCATCGACCTGAAGGGGTGTAGAACCTTGCCACCGTCAGGCGTATGCCCGAGCCGTCCGTAAGATATATGGGCTCCTGGACAAGTCCCTTTCCGAAACTGCGCCGTCCTACGATTATGCCCCTGTCGTTGTCCTGCATCGCACCGGCGAAGATCTCGGATGCGGAAGCGCTTCCGTCATCTATGAGCACACAGAGGTCCAGGTCCTGAAAAGCGCCGCGTCCGTTGGCGTAGGTATCCTCGCGATGACGGTGCAGACCCTGCATATAGACTATCAGCGCATCTTCCGGCAGGAAGAGGTTCGCAAGGTTGCAGGCCTGGTCGAAGTAGCCTCCGGTATTGTCCCTGAGGTCGAAGATAAGTTTCTTCATCCCTTTCTCCTTAAGTTCGGAAATTGCATTTTGGCACTCCTCGTAGGTAGTACGGGTGAATTTGGACAGACGCAGATAGGCCGTTGTGTCGTTAAGCATGAATGAAGCGTCCACGCAGTGCTCAGGTATCTTGTCACGTGTTATGTCAAAAGGTATGGTCTCCTCTCCGCGGCCAACGGTAATGGTCACGTGAGTCCCTTTGGGACCTTTCATAAGGCGTACCATGGTATCCTGCGGAGTACGGTTGCCGGCAATGGTCCGGTCATTCACCCTTATTATCCTGTCACCTGTGAGAAGGCCGGCCCTCTCGGAAGGGCCTCCGGAGATGACGCTGAGCACCACAGCGGTGTCATTCGGCACGTTGAACTGTATGCCTATGCCCTCAAAACCGCCGGCAAGGCTCTCCTCAGCCTCCTTCAAAGGCTCGGGAAGCATATATACGGAATGCGGGTCCAGTTTCTGCAATGCGGCCGTGAGCGCAGCGTCGGTCAGGGCCTTGCGGTCTACCGAGTCGACATAATTCTTCTCAATCTCGTTGAGAATGACATTGAGTTTGGCCCAGTTCACATAAGAGACACGCAGACGCTGCCTTGACGCCAGCATCGACGCCGTCGTGGCCACCAGAGCACCCAGCAGTATGCCGGAGAGCAAAAATAGGAGGGATTTGTGTTTCATCGCAATTCTAGTCAACCTTTTCCACATCCACACCGGCACGCTTTAACAGATTGATGCCATCTTCGAGGCGGTATTCATCGGTATACACAACGCGCTTGATACCGCTCTGGATTATCAACTTTGCACATTCTATGCAGGGTGCGGCAGTCACATACAGGGTGGCTCCTTCGCTGCTGTTGCCTGATTTCGCCACCTTGGTGATGGCATTGGCCTCGGCGTGAAGCACATACGGCTTGGTCTTGTCGTTCTCATCCTCACATACATTCTCGAAGCCGGACGGCGTGCCGTTGTAGCCGTCACTTATTATCATCTTGTCCTTCACGAGCAGAGCCCCGACCTGGCGGCGCCTGCAATAGGAATTCGATGCCCATATCCTGGCCATCTCCAGATAGCTGCGGTCAAACTTGTTCATCAGCGCTGATACAGATAACGTTTAATGCTCTTCTTGGGCGTGCGCTCGAAATCTTCCGAACGGATTTCCAGAGACTTGATCTGCGAATAGTTGGGAAGATCCCTGTTCACTGCGGCAATGCCGGCTTCTATCTCCTTGCGCAGGGAGTCCGCATCCAGACCGCGTTTTTCGGCATATGCGGAATTGGGGAAAACCAGAGCGGTGATTTCGCCGCTGTTGCCTATGATGAGGGAATCAGCCACGGAGGGCAGGTTGTTGACCATCGCCTCGAGTTCTTCCGGGTATATGTTCTGCCCGCTGGAGCCGAGTATCATACATTTGCTGCGCCCCTTTATGTACAGGTAGCCGTCCTCGTCGATGACTCCCATATCGCCCGTTCTGAACCAGCCGTCGGAAGTGAAGGACTGGGCCGTCATCTCCTCGTTCTTATAGTATCCGAGGAAGACGTTGGCCCCCCTGCACTGTATCTCGCCGGGTATATGCACCGGGTCGTCGCTATCCACGCGTATCTCCATATTGGGAGCAGCCGTACCGGACGCTCCAAGACGGGCATCCTTCCAATAGCAGTACGAGATGATGGGGCCGCACTCCGTCATTCCGTAACCTACGGTGAACGGAAAGCGCATCTTGCGGAAGAAGGCTTCCACCTCCTTGTTGAAGGCTGCGCCGCCTATGATTATTTCCGTGAAATCGCCCCCGAACGCCGAAATCAGCTTGCGGCGTATGCTGCCAAGCAGGAAGCATTCGAAAAATGGAACGTACTTCCTGAGCTTTGCGATTATACCCCTCTGCAACTGGGGTTGTATCGTACTCTTGTAGACCTTCTCTATGACAAGGGGCACGAAAAGTATGAGTCTGGGCTTTATGTCCCCCATCGCCTTGAGTATGACGTTGGGGCTGGGGAGGCGTGTCAGATAATGGACGTGGACGCCACGGCACAGCTGGAAGAAGGTCTCGAACATCAGCCCGTACATATGCGCACAGGGCAATATCGCAAGCGTTTTGCTGTTGTTGTCCAGACCGGTATATATGCACAGGCCGAAGTCCATGTTGCTCCATATCGAGCGGTATGACAGCATCACGCCCTTCGAGAACCCTGAGGTGCCGGAAGTGTAGTTGATGATGGCAAGGTCATCAGGATTCGCTTCATCGTAGACGACGTCCTCCTTCGTGATGCCGCCCGGGTAGCGCTCGTCCATAAGTGCCGGAAGGCAGGCCACGGCCTCACCGAATGCCTGGTTTCTGGAAACTAATATATCAAGGGTGGATATGCAGACAACCCCTTCGAGCGAAGGCATCTCCTTGATATCCAAAGTCCCCCATATCTGTTCGTCCACGAAGAGAAGACGGCTCTCGGAATGGTTGATCAGGTGATGTATGTTGACCGCTTTGAATTCGTGCAGCAACGGGACCGGCACTGCACCGTAGGTGAAGACAGACAGGAACGACAGCATCCAGTTCGCATGGTTCTTTCCGCATATCGCAACTTTGTCCCCCTTCTTCAGTCCTGCCTTTTCAAACGCCAGATGCATCGAGGCGATAACCCTGCACACATCCCTGTAGCGGTACGACACGTCACCGCCGTAGTTGGAGATGGCATAGCGGTCCCAGTTCTCACGGAAGCTGGCCTGGAGCATCTTTGAAGGGGACTGATATTTATGACATTGGGGCATAATTATTTAGGTAGCTCGGTAAGAATCTCGTTCTTCCGAAGGTTCAGGTAATAGGTTTTCTTTTCGGTATCTACACGCCAGTAGTTGGTGCCGCGCACGCTTACTTTGTCTGGACCCACCACGGCATTTTCGGGAAGCTGCCTCGGGAAGCCGCTGACCTCGCGTCCGAGACGGTCGACAAGATGGACGGTATTCTGCGCCACCATCAGATATTGTATCTTCCCGTTGTTGTAATAGTCAACCTGGCCGACCATTCCACACAGCTTGCCTGGAAGCGCCATTTTCCAGAGGACCTTGCCCTTCTCATCCACGAGCTCTATGGAATTGTCCTTGTTCTGCCTTATGAGATTGTCTTTCCCGGTCGCGCTGTTCCTGACCTTGAACGGGCCACTGGGTATGTCTACCGCCTTTATGGAAGAAAGCACCGTGTCCACCGGTTCCGGCAGGGCTGCAGCCTGAACGGCTGCCTTTTCCGTCTGGTCCACGGTCAACGCGATGGTATCCGTCTGTCCGAACTCAGGCCCGAACTCAGCCACGCGCGATTCCTCCACGCCTATGCCGGAATAAAGGTAGGCCACTCCACCCGCAATCAGCGCCGTGAGCAGGACTATGATGGACAGCAGAACTATTATGGTGCGCTTGCTCATTCCCTTCTAGAAAGCTGTCCTCTTCTTGAAGTTCGTCATACCTTCCCTGAGGCAGGTATAGAGTTCCGTCACGATGGCGGACACGGAATTGGTGGAAGGCATATCCAGCTCGGCGTCCTCTATCTCCACCCTCAACTTGGAAACGCCCTTGGCAATGATATCCTGCAGCTGTTTCTTGCTTACCAGATACAGGGCATAGGAGTTGGACTCCGTCCTGGTATATGACCGGGGGACGAAGGACGAAATCTCCATTGGAGTGACGTAAATGCCTCCGTAATAATCGTAGGAATAGGCATAGCCGTAATTGCTCACCCGCTCGTTGACCACCTCGGTCGTCGTATGACGGTCGAACTCCTTGTCGTACAGATTGGTAAGGGCGATGTCGCTGCCGTCGGCAAGACGTATCAGCAACTGGTCGTCCTTGTCGAATATACCGTGGTCGGAATCCTTGGTGCTGGTGATGAGTATCGCAAGCACTGTATCCTTGGGATTGATTATCCTGGCTCCGAGAGCAATGTCGATGTTGCCGAAGAGATGCTTGTCGGAAGTCAGCACAGTCCTCACGCCGTCGGCGCCCTTGGAGTTCATAACGATTCTTACAGGGCTGCATGAAGCGGCCGTGAGCATCATCGTCAATGCTATAAACAGGAACTTTTTCATATGCGTACAGTTAAATTGGCCATATCTGCAAAAGTACAAAATTTTGCCGACATATCCGTCAGTTTTGCCTATATTAGCGGATAGAAATCAAAAACCGTTGATATGGACAGCATAAAGGAAATCTACAAAATCGGTCTGGGTCCTTCCAGCAGCCACACTATGGGCCCCAACAAGGCTGCAGGTATCTTTCTTTCAAAATATCCCGATGCGGCATCCGTTCAGGTCACGCTGTATGGCAGTCTGGCGGCAACCGGCAGGGGTCATATGACGGACAAAGCCATAATGAGGGGTCTGCCGGGCAAGGAAGTCAAAATCATCTGGAGATCCGACATCGTACCCGAATTCCACACCAACGGAATGCTGTTCGAGGCATTTGACGCCAATGGCGTGAAAAGCGGCGAATGGACCGTGTACAGCATAGGCGGCGGCTACCTTTCCGAAGGCAAGGAAGCGGAAAGGAAGACCGCAGAGGAACCCAGATATCGCAGGAATTCCCTGGAGGAAATAAAGGAAATACTCGCGAAGGAAGGCTTTTCCTTCTGGGAATATGTCCAGTATCACGAGGATGATGACCTGTGGGACTATCTCGGCACCGTGTGGGAGGCTATGCAGAACAGCATAAAGGAAGGGCTTGAAGACGACAGCAAGCTGCCGGGGCCCCTCAGGCTCAAAAGCAAGGCAAAACAGTATTATATACGCGCCCAGGGTCTGACACCCAATCTCAAGAGCCGTGCCCTCGTTTCTGCATATTCGCTGGCCGTCATCGAGATGAACGCCCGCGGAGGCACGGTGGTCACCGCACCCACCTGCGGCTCCTGCGGCATTCTTCCCAGCGTGCTCTACCATCTGAAGATGGCTCACGGATTCTCCGACAAGGACATACTGAAAGCCCTGGCCACTGCCGGCCTGTTCGGCAACATAATCAAGACCAACGCCTCGATCTCAGGGGCCGAAGTAGGCTGTCAGGGAGAGGTGGGCAGCGCCTGCGTGATGGCCGCCGTAGCGGTGAACCAGCTCTTCGGAGGCACCGTTTCCCAGATAGAGACAGCTGCCGAAATGGCAATGGAACACAACCTCGGACTGACCTGCGACCCGGTTTGCGGACTGGTCCAGATTCCCTGCATAGAGAGGAACCCCATGGCCGCGCTCAGAGCCCTTGACGTCAGCCTCTACGCCCTTCTCAGCGACGGACATCACATTGTTTCATTCGACAAGGTGATCGACGTGATGAAACACACGGGAAAGGATCTCCCCAGCCTTTACAAGGAAACGGCTGCCGGAGGCCTTGCCACACAGGAATACGAAAAGTCAATGTTCGACTCACAGGAATGAAAACCATACATGCAAGCTGCCTGCTTCTGGCACTCTGCCTTCTGTCGGGATGCACAGGCAGGGCGATAAGCTGCGACGAATCCTGCAAGCTTTGCGAAAAGGACATCCCCGAACACTTCGTCCTGGTCAGCGATGTCATACCGGATGCCATGCTGGACATACGCTATCACTGCGCTTTCAATTTCATAGGCGAGAGGATTCCAGGCTATGAGCAGCCGGTGGCGATAATGACGCGCAGTTCCTGCGACAGCCTCAAGGCCGTGGCCGACGAACTGCGCGAGAAGGGCTTGACAATCAAGATTTTCGATGCTTATCGTCCCCAGTGTGCCGTCGATTTCTTTATGGAATGGGCGCTCGACACCCTGGATGTCAGGACCAGGGAATATTTCTATCCGGAACTCGACAAAACGGTGCTTGTACCCCAGCAGTATGTAGCCAGGCAGTCCAGTCATACACGCGGCTCCACCGTGGACCTCACGCTGTTCGACAAGTCCAGCCAGAAAGATCTCGATATGGGCGGAACCTTCGACTATTTCGGGCTTGTTTCCCATCCCGACCTTCTGCCGGGAGAGGAAGCCGGAGCGTGCAGTCCCATCAATGAGGAGCAATACCGCAACCGTATGCTGCTCAGGGAGGCCATGCTCCGCCACGGCTTTCTTCCCTATGAATGTGAATGGTGGCATTTCACCCTGGATGACGAACCGTTCCCTGACACCTATTTCACCTTCCCGGTTTCAGAACGCTTCTTCGAGTAGCCGCAGAACTTTTTGCAGCAGCCTTTCTTCTCGTCCGGTCTGTTCTCACAGGCATCGGGAACTACGGTCTTCCAGAGCCCGTGAATATTGCAGTATTCGTAGACTGCAACGACTTTTTCCTTGTCCTTGCAAATGTGGAAAACGGCCTCGGGCGCATCTTCTGGCGTGAGATACCTGACTTGCCCGCCATTTTCCGTCTCCAGAAAGATGAAGGAAATGTGATGTTCGGGAGTCATTGGGTGCGGCTGTGAACCGACCTTGACCTTGACAGTGCCATCCTTGCAACATTCGACCACGGGGAGATGCTTCTCCATCGCAGTGTCGTTCGTGTAAGGGATGAGTTCCTGCATTTTCTGACCGCAGCAGTCAACACCGACACCGCTGTCGATGAATTTGATAACGACATTTCCGCACTTTGTGCAGAGATAGAATTTTGTTGCCATAACCTTTGTAGTTTTTTTTTACGATGCAAAGGTATAACGGCGAGGCTCAAGTTTGATATTGAAAATCAAACTATTTTTCAATATCTGCTATTGAGCCTATCAATACGTCTCGAAGATTTATTTGAACAGCATAGGGGCGAAGGTGTTCAAGTACAGACGCCAGTTGCTCCATACGTGGCCGCCGTCGCTCTTGTAGAAGACGTGGTCGAGGCCCTGCTCTGTAAGAACGGCATCGAGTTTCACGGATGTGTCGTAAAGGAAGTCCGTGGTGCCGCAGGCCAGGAAATACAGTTTCACGCCGGCTTTCTTCAGTGCGGCAACCTGTTCAGGCGTCGCTTCGCCGGCCGCTGACAGAGGGCATATGTAGTCGAACATCTCGGGATACATCAGGGACGCGGCAATCGTGTGTCCTCCTCCCATAGACAGACCTGCTATCGCTCTTGAAGAAGGTTTCGCCGCCACGCGGTAATTCTTCTCGATGAAGGGGACGATCTCCTCGCACAGGCTACTGACATATCGGGTACGGTTTTCCAGCACTCTCCAGTCCAGTTCGCTCTCAGGCAGTCCCAATGTCTTTGCAGCCATCTGACCGGGATTGCCGTTGGGCATAACGACTATCATTGGAACGGCCTGGCCCTTTTCGATAAGGTTGTCGAGAATCTGCGCCGCACGACCCATTGAAGTCCAGGCCTCTTCGTCGCCGCCCGCCCCGTGAAGGAGATAAAGGACGGGATATTTCCTGTTCCTGTTGGCACTGTCCTCGTAGCCGTACGGGGTGTAAACCGTCAGACGCCTGTCAATGCCCAGAATAGGGCTGTTGTACCAGCGGTACGATACTGTGCCGTGCCGTTTCGCCTCATAATAGTTCTCTGTACGTTCGCCGGGGACAATCAGCATGCTGAGATAACGGGTGCCGTCACGCTGGACCATCACGTTCAGGGGATCGCCCATCACTACGCCGTCAACGATGAAACTGTAGAAATAAATCTCCGGAGAAGGTGTGTCAATCGTCAGTTCCCACACTCCGTCATTCCCCTTGGTCATAGGAACACCGGGGCCCCAGGGGTTGTCCATCCAGGCGCCCACCAGATTGACTATCGTGGCATAATTGGCCTGCAGACGGAAGGTGGTCTTGTCCGAATTGATTTCGGGAGAAACTATCTTCCTTGCCCCCGAAAAATTGAAGTTGGACAATTCCTGCGCCTCCGCCCTCCCCTCAAGGGAAACGACACCGGTGACGACCGCCGCCAGCATCGCAATGACTGATAATGACTTTTTCATAATGTATATCCGGGACCTGTTTTTATGTGGCCCTTGCAAATGTAGTGAATTCTTCCTGTAAAAACAATTATGATGAAGGTCAGCAGTTCGGCAAGCGGGATGGCAAGCCAGATTCCGACCTCGCCGAGAAGTTTCGGCATCAGGATGAATGAAGGGATTACAAGGATATAGCCGCGAAGGAGCGTGAACAACGCCGCTTTCAACGACTGCTCGACACTCTGGAGGTAACCGACGATGACGACATTCAATGTAATGAACAGCACGCCGGTTCCGAAATACGGCAATCCCTTGACGCATATCGAGTAGGCTACTTCGGCCCTGTCAAGGAAGAGAACAGTGACAAGCGGTGCGCAGACAATCATAAGCGCCCCGCAAACCAGCCCGGCACCGACGGCCCAGCGCATCATCAGCCTGCGCGATTCTCCCAGACGTGCAACGTTGTTCACGCCATAGGCAAAACTGACTATGGGCTGCGCGGACTCGACAATGGCGTTGGCCGTCATGAAGATGACAGGGAAACAGTAGCAGGCGACGCTGTAGGCTGCAACGCCGGCATCGCCGAGGTAATGTGCAAAGATATAGTTTCCAGCTATCACGGCTCCGCATACCGCTATCTCCCCCAGCATGGCGGAAAAGCCCATCTTCATCTGGTAACCGAGGTTGCGGAGCGTCAGCCTGAGGGACTTGACCGTGGGTTTGAGGCGGTAGAGCTTGAGGGTCCCGGACTTGAACACGAAGTACCAGGCCACCATCAGGCCGGCAACGCCGAAACTGATTGCCGTCGCCTTTGCCGCGCCCTCCAGTCCCCAGCCGAGAGGGAAAATGAACAGCCAGTCAAGGAAAATGTTAAGTACGGTTCCGACAATCGACGTAGCCATCGCGTACTTGGGACTGCCGTCGAGGCGGATGAGGAAAGTCCCCATCATATGCAGGATCATAAGCGGCGAGCCGATGGATATCCATTTGAGATATCCCGAAGCGAGGGGCACCAGGGTCTCGCTGCTGCCGAAGATACGGCACGTGCCTGCAAGGTTGCCGAGCATAAGCACGCAGCACAGGACCGTAATACCCAGACAGCCTATGAAAGCCTGGGTAACGTTGATGTTGGCAGCCTTCGTCTCTCCGCGGGAAAGATGGATGCTGACCACAATGGACGAGCCGATACCGAACATAATGCCTATACCACTCAGGATATTGAAGATAGGGGCGGCGATATTGATGGCGGCAAGGCCGCCGGCACCTGTACCGTGGCCGACGAAGGCTCCGTCGGTGAGATTCAGGATGACGATGGAAAGCATGCCGATGACGGTCGGCACAAGAAGCTGCCGGAAGATATGTCCGACAGGCTCGTTAGCAAAATCTATCGCATCCCTGTTATCCCTCATCGCTCAGCAAACATATTGCTTTTATATTGCAAAGATACCTCAAAAAACATCACAATGCAAAGACGAGTTCTGCGCAACAAACAACCGCGCAACCCTTTTTTGAGGGGCGCGCGGAGATTGCTTTTGAGTATTTTAATCGGTCAACTTCCCTGAGTCGTCGGGGCCTCGAAAGCCGTTTCCGGGAGCGCCAGAAGCCATTTTTGCTCCCGA